>QHUE01000274.1 GCA_003221825.1 Gemmatimonadota bacterium | reverse complement strand
GGCTCGCGCGCGCGGTCGGTACCCGAGTATCTGAAAATGCGCTTCGACGAGAAGACGCGCGGGTTGAACGCGATCACGTTCGCGATCATGACGATCTTCTCGTCCGGCATCTCGATGTATGCGCTCGCCAAGCTGTTCGAGCTGGTGCTCGGCTGGAGCTTTCACGCGAGCATCGTGCTGTCCGCCGTCATCGTGCTGATCTACATCTTCCTCGGCGGCCTCACCTCCGCGATCTACAACGAAGTGCTGCAGTTCTTTCTCATCGTCCTCGGTTTCCTGCCGCTGGTGCTGCTCGGTCTCAAGGATGTCGGGGGGTGGCACGGCTTGACCAGCAAGCTCGCCACCGTCGCGACCAACGCGGGGTTCGAGCCCGGCGCCTGGTCCCATTCGTGGAAGTACATGGATGCGCCGAGCCACAACCCGATGGGGATGGAGTGGTTTGGTCTGGTGATGGGGTTGGGGTTCGCGCTGTCGTTCGGGTATTGGTGCACCGACTTCCTCGTCGTCCAGCGCGCGATGGCCGCGGGCTCGATGACGGCGGCGCGGCGCACGCCGTTGATCGCCGCGATTCCCAAGATGCTGATGCCGGCGCTCGTGATCCTACCGGGGATGCTGGCGATCGGGCTGCACGCCACGCGCGGCGGCTTTCTGCCGATCGGCAGCGACGGCCAGCCGAACTACAACCTTGCCATCCCGATGATGCTCGCGCACTACCTGCCGTCCGGGTTGCTGGGCTTGGGACTCACCGCCCTGATGGCGTCGTTCATGTCCGGGATGGCCGGCAACGTCACGGCCTTCAACAGCGTGTGGACCTACGACATTTATCAGTCATACATCCGTCCGGGGCAGACCGACGCGCACTACCTGCGCGTCGGGCATGCGGCGACGGTCTTCGGGATCGTCGCGAGCGTGCTGGCCGCCTACTCCGCGACGCGTTTCAACAACATCCTCGACATGCTGCAGCTGGTCTTCTCGTTCGTGAACGGCCCATTGTTCGCGACGTTCCTGCTGGGGATGTTCTGGCGCCGCACGACGGGCCACGGGGCGTTCTACGGATTGCTGACCGGCACGATCACCGCGGCGCTGCACTACGGGCTCACATTGCCGCGCGGGGCGGTGCCGGGTATCAAGGGCGGATTTCTCGGCGCGGTGCTGCACACCTACCCGAGCGAGATGGCGCTGAACTTCTGGACGGCGCTGTTCGCATGGACCGGTTGCTTCGTGGCGACGCTGGTCATCTCGCTGTTCACCAAGCGCACCAAGACGGACGAGGAGCTGCGCGGGCTGGTCCATTCCCTCACGCCGCGCCAACGCGATGGGGAGATGTCGTGGTACAAGCGGCCCGTCACCCTCGCGGTCGCCATACTCGTCGTGTCGACCGTCCTCAACGTGATCTTCTGGTGAGCGCGCCATGAGACTCGACGTGCGTTGGGCGATCGGCGGGATGTTTACGATCCTCGGGGCCATCCTGGCCGTGTACGGCCTGCTGTCGAGCCCGGCGATCTACGAACGGTCGCTCGGGATCAACGTGAATCTGTGGTGGGGGCTCGCCTTGCTGGTGTTCGGGCTCGTGATGCTGTGGTTCGCCTACCGCGGTTACCGTGCGGTGAAGCCTAACGTGACGGATTCGACCTCTACACCGTAACCGCCCGGCTTGACCGTTCCGGCGTCCTCACGCCGCACCGAAAGTTGCAGGCGTTCCAGGTGCGCGAGCCGCGGCCGGTCCGCGCTGCCGCCGCGCTCCGCCGCCGGCCCCACCCAGTAGTTCCATTCACCCGGAAAGCCTTCAGGCAGCAGGACACCGCGACCGCTGGTGAACTGCGCGAGCGGCACGGCTCGCTCGCTCCAGGTACTGTCGACTGCCAGGGCTGCGGTCCAGCACGTGCCGTCGTCTTCCATCAGTGTGACGTGGAGGGTTTGCCCATTCCCCAGTCCCCGCAGGCGGAGCCGCAGCTCGCTCGCGCCGGCAATTGTTTCCTGTCTCGCCAACACTCCCGTTCTGATCACGAGCGACGCCGTGTAGTCGGCCGGACTCCAGCCGCTCGAGTCCACCGGAAGCTCGAGGTGGAAGATCGGCTGCCCGGTCGCCGGCGAGATCGCCACGCGGAACAGCCCGCGGCGCCCGGCATCGCCGATGCGAGTGAACGTCAGCCGCGTTGCATCGCTGCCAGGGTCGAACAACCGCAGCGGCGTGTCGGCACCGACGACCTCGAATCTCCACGACGCTTGCGCGTGGTAATTCCAGTCGCCGGGTCCCCCGGCAACACCGGCTGGAAATGTCACGGCCTTGCCGCCTCGAAAGGCCGTGATGACGAATTGGTAAATGCCGCTGTGGAGCGCGGTGGAGGGGAGCGAGGCGGCGTAGTCGTACCCGCCGACGGACCGCATCGGCAATCCCCGATAGAATCCTCCGGGCGCGGCGCGGACAAATAGCGTCACCGAATCGGGTGGGCCCGTGTCCACGACCCGCGCGCGCACGTCGGCGTCCCGCCCCGCGACGTACTGAGGCGCAGCCAGAGAGAGCACCGTCAGCGGTACCGAATCACTGGGCGGAGCGTGGTACTCCTTGAAGCCGAGCCGGCCGATTGTTGCCGGCAGCGTCGCGACGTCCACAGGCCCGTCGGCGCGCAAGACGTAGACGCCCGGTGTGACCATGAACCGGCCTGCCGCGGCGCTCACGATCTGCGCGTTGCCGGCGGTGATCGGCTGCGCGGTGAACGTGGGGCCCAGGTCGGGCAGCGTGACGGTCATCGGCCAGGCGCGGCTGATCGCGCGCGTCCGTGGCGCTCGTCGAGCTGGTATACATGAAGGCGTCGCGCGCGACCAGCTCGCCCAGGTCACCGTCGTATGAGATGTGGAAATCGCCGAACCGTGTGTTCTGTGGATAGGGGCCGTACGACTGCAGACGGGGCAACCGGCGCATCGCCTCGGCCGCGATGATCGCACTCATCGCCTTGCGGGGCGTGTACACGAGATTCAGGTAGTGCGTCTGCCAGCCGAGGTTGCGGGAGGCAGTCGCCAGCATGTCGTAGGCGAACATGGCGGCAAACTGTGTCCCGACCGCGCGAAACGTGCGCGCCATCGCGGGATACATCGTGCCGGTGCGCAAATCGGGACTGTCGAACTCGTACACGATGCGCGGCAGGCGCGCGAGCTCTGGCCGGAGCATGTCGGGATAGACGTCGGCCCCGCGGAGATAGTTGCCCTCCAGCTCATGCCCGGCATTGAGACCGGTCGGATACCAGCCAAACGTGATGCCCTGCGCCTGTGATTGCCGGATCGCCGCGCCGATCCTGAAGTCCTGACTCACATTGTAGAAAATCAGCTTCTGGCAACCGGTGCTGCGGACCGCAGCGGTGAGCGCGTTGATGTAATGAATCGATCCCTGCAGGTCCTCGGGGTGATGCCAGGGCTCGTTCACGAGCTCGATGAAGATGATGAACGGCTCGTCCTTCAGCGCGATGTGCGTGTACGGGTTGACGTGATTCAGGATCTGGCGGAGGTAATTCACCTGCGCGGCCAACGCCCTTGGGTCGGTGCCCATACGACCTTTTCCAAAGCGCCGGCCGAACCCCCGGGGGGGGGCCGTCGTGTCGTCGAGGGCATCGGGCCAGTTGGAGCCATACAGCTGAATCGGACTGAACAGCATGTAGATGCCGCGCTCTTTGGCG
>QHUE01000104.1 GCA_003221825.1 Gemmatimonadota bacterium | reverse complement strand
CACCGTCGCGCCGGCCAGGACATCGGACAGCCAGTGCTTATGATCGTTGAGCCGCGACCACGCCGTTCCGGTGGCTCCGGCGT
The DNA here is from genome assembly GCA_003221825.1 of Gemmatimonadota bacterium. Taxonomy (GTDB): domain Bacteria; phylum Gemmatimonadota; class Gemmatimonadetes; order Gemmatimonadales; family GWC2-71-9; genus 20CM-2-65-7. Next base: position 9,722 of record QHUE01000104.1, on the reverse strand, counting down.
ACAGGAGCGCGGTCGCCCAGGGCCGGTGCAGCTCCGCCGAGAGGGACGTGGCTAGGGCAAACGCCATCGTCGCGTGTCCCGACGGAAAGGCGTCGTGGTTGGAGAACGGTCGAAACACGTACTGATCGGTGGTATCGTCGGGGCGGAACCGTCCGGTAACCTCCTTGAGCGCTCCCGTCACCAGGCCGGCGGTCACGACGGAAGCGAGCACGCGCCCGCCGCTCCGCCGTAGTCCCGGCCGCCCGCTGATGACCCCCGCAGCCAGAATGCCGCCGGGAATACCGAAGACGACTTCGGGTTGACCGCCGTTGCGGAACGTCCGCGCCACCCGATCGCTGCTCGACGAGCGGTGGTCCTGCACCCAGTCGTCGACCCCATGGTCGAACACGCTCACGACGCCGAGGGCGCCGACGGCCATCGCCGCTTCCCACCAGCGGATGTTGTGCGCCTGTGCAGAGGCGCCGGTCGCCAGCACGCACTGGCAGGCGAGTGCGAGCCCCCAGATGTGCTGCGCTGTTGGGATCAGGGCGCGGCGCGTTCGGTCGCCTCGACGTCGATCGTGATGCGGACCTCATCGCCCACGATCTGTGCCCCTTCCATGAGCCGGTTCAACGTGATGCCATAATCCTGACGCTTGAGGCTGGTGGTGGCCGAAAATGCGGTGCGCCGGCCCCGGGGCGAGGCGAGCACGCCGCCGACCTCGGCATCGAGCACGACGGGATGGGTGATACCCCGGATCGTCAGGTTGCCCGTGATGCGCAGGTGATCGGGCGCGACGCGCTCCACGCGCGTGCTGGTGAACGTGATCTCCGGAAAGCTGTCGGCGACGAGGTAGTTCGTGCGCAGATCGTTGTCACGCCGGTCATTGCCGGTCGAGATACTGGCCGTCTGGATGTGCGCGGTGACACTCGCCGCGTCCGGCTTGCTGGGATCGTAGCTCAAGTCGGCGGTCCACTGCCCGAAGGTGCCGTTCACCCACGTAATGCCGAGGTGCCGGACGCGGAACGCGACCGCGCTGTGCGCGGGGTCCGCAGACCAGCGATTGGTGGGTGCCGGCGGTGGCGTCGTTGCAGCCTGTTGCGACGTTTGCCCGGCCAGCGAGAACGCAGCTGGCGCGAGCAGAGCGAGGACAACGATGGATCGAGTCATGCTTCAAGATAACGCGGCAAAGAGACCGACGACCGCGATGATCAACCCCAGTGCGATTTTGATCGCGGCCCCGGCGGCGCGTCCTACCACGGCACCCCAGCCGGCGCGAGTTGCAACGCCAGTGTGCCGGGAATACGTGTACTCGAACAGTGCCGCGCCGAGAAAGGAGCCGATGAAGGCGCCGATAACGCTGCCGATGACGGCGACAGGTACGCCGATCACCGCGCCGACAAGTCCACCGATCAGCGCGCCCCAACCGGAGCGCGTGGACCCGCCGTAGCGTTTGGCATATCGAAACCCGATCCAGTTCTCGATGATTTCACCGAGGAACGCCAAACCCAGCACGATGGCGATCGTGGCGACGCCGACCGTGCGAAAACCGGTGAGCCAGCCGAAGGCGAGAATGCCACCGACCATGACCCACAACCCCGGAAGGCCGAGCGGGATCATGGCGAGGCCGGCGATTCCCAGGACGATGAGCAGAACGATCGCGAGCAGCGTCATGGCTTCGTGCGCACGTTCAGATGCGCCCAGATCACCCGCGAGTAGCGAAACACCATGGGAATGCAGATCACGTGAACAGCCACTACGCATGCGACCGCCCAGGCGATTCCGATGTGGGGCACGAGCAGGAGCTGCGCCAGTACTCCCAGCACCGCGAGATACGAAACACCCAGCACCCAGCTCACGTACATGGCGCCTTGGAAGAATCCCTGTTCACGCTCGAAGCGATGTCCGCAGACGGGGCACCTCGGATTCATGCGCAGGCGACCGTCAAACATTTGTCCCTTGAGGCACAGCGGGCAGCGCTGTTTGAGGATGGCGCGCAGGCGAGGTGATATGCGCATATATTGCTGGTCAATCTTAACGAACCCCTCCTCGATCCGGTGAAGCGCTGATCCTGCTCGCGGTCCTCTTCCAAATCGCTGTTCCGCCGCCACGCGGATTCGTCAACGACTTCGCGGGCGTCCTCGACGTGGCGTCCGTCCGGCACATGGAAGCCGTCATCGCCGAGGTGCGAGAGAAGACGCGCGGCGAGATCGCCGTCGTGACGCTGGCCGATATTGGCGACCGCAGCGCGAGCGACGTCGCGCTGGAGATCGGGCGGGAATGGGGCGTGGGCGCGCAAGGGGATGCCGGCGATCGCGGCAAAAACGCCGGCGTGGTCGCGCTCCTCGTTCCCCGGAAGAATCACCAACCGGGCACCGGCGATGTCTTCATCGCCGTGGGCCGAGGTGCCGAGGGCTTTCTCACCGATGCGCGGGCCGGCCGGATCCGGGACGCCATGCTGCCGGCCCTCGGCGCCGAAGACTACGGCAAGGGCCTGTCGCTCGGCGTCGACCTCATCGCACAGGCGTTTGCCGCCGAGTTCGGCGTCACGCTGACCAGTCCGGAATACGCGATGCCGCCGCCCATGCAGGACGATCGTAAACAAGTGGCGATCCCGGCCGGATGGGTCATTGCGATCCTGATCCTCCTCTTGATCGTCAGCCGCGGCCGTCTGCTGTGGATCCCGCTCTGGATCTTGAGTCAGGGCCGCGGCGGCGGCTGGAGCGGCGGGGGAGGAGGATGGGGCGGCGGGGGCGGCGGTGGTGGGGGATTCGGCGGGTTCGGGGGCGGAGGCGGGTTTTCGGGCGGCGGAGCAGGAGGAAGATTCTGATATGGCGCGCATGACACTGGACGCTTTCAGCGCCGCGGTTACGGCGGCGCTCGGCACGCGGCTCGTGACGCTACTGCTCTACGGCTCGGCCGCGAGGGAGCAGGGAGCGGGCGGCGGGGAGCCGTCCGCGATGAACACGCTGCTGATCGTGGATCGTGTCGACACGGAACTGTTCGGCCGGCTCGCGGCGCCGGTGCGCGATTGGGTAAGCGCAAAGCATCCGTCGCCGCTCGTGGTGACGGACCAGGAGTGGCGCGATTCCGCGGATGCCTTTCCGATCGAGTATGAAGACATTCGTGCCCATCATCGGGTGCTCGCCGGCCGCGACCCGTGGCGCGGCATCACCGTGCAGCGCGAGCACGTGCGCCGCCAGCTGGAGCAGGAGCTCCGGGGCAAGCTCATGCATCTGCGGCAAGCGTACGTCGCCGACTGGCATCGCCCCAAGCGTCTGGCGGACGTCGTGCGCGGCACACGCGCCGGTTTTCTGACGATGTTGCGGGCCGTGCTGCGGCTCGCCGGCCGCACCGCGCCGACCGACTCCGCGGCCCTGGTGCGCGACGCCGCTGCACTGATAGGATTCGCCTCGGATGGACTGGCCGAGCCGGCCGCGTATCTCGACGCGGTGACGCGCACGGCTGAGTACGTGAACCGTATGGAAAGGAACTCTTCGTGAACGCCCATCGACGCCGGTCTGCACTCGCCCTTCCGTTCGCGCTCGCCCTGGTCGCCGGCTGCGGCTACAACACCATTCAGACCATGGATGAGAAGGTGAACGCGGCCGAATCCCAGATCAAAGTGCAGCTGCAGCGGCGCGCCGACCTGATTCCCAATCTGGTGGAGACGGTGAAGGGATACGCCAAGCAGGAGCAGACGATTTTCATCCAGGTGGCGGAGGCCCGTTCCAAACTCGCGGGAGCGGTGCAGAGCGGTGATCTGCAGCAAATGGCGGCGGCCAACGCGGCCCTCACGGCGCCGTTGGGCCGCCTGATTGCCATCGCGGAGAACTATCCGCAACTCAAATCCAACGAGAACTTCCGTGCCCTGCAGGATCAGCTCGAGGGCACCGAGAACCGGATCGCCGTCGCCCGTCAGGACTACAACGAAAGTGTGAATACCTACAACGCCTACATTCGGCGCTTTCCCCAGGTGCTGACGGCGAAGGTACTCGGGAAGAAGCCGCGCGCCTACTTCGAGCTACAAACACCAGCCGCCGCGGACGCCCCCAAGGTCGATTTCTCGCACTGAGCCGGGCGCTAGCGGACGAACCTTCTCCGGTCGCCCTTCGGGGGGGTCTTCTTATGTGCGTGCGCGGCGATCTGGAGCCGACTGTGCAGCGCCAGCTTCTCCAGGATGTTGTGCACGTGACTCTTCACCGTGTACGTCGCGATGTTGAGCCGCTGCGCGATTTCCTTGTTGCTGAGCCCCTCGGCGATGAGGTCGGTGATCTGCTGCTCGCGCTTGGTCATCCGCACCGACGCCATCATCGGCGTATTGCGCAGCACGGATGCCTGTTTGGCGATGTGCGAGAGCAGGGTGCCCGTCAGCGCCGGGGGGACCACGTCGCCGCCGTTGGCGACCTGCCGAATGGTGTTGACGAGATCCTCGAACGCGGCGTCCTTCGCGATAAAGCCGTTCGCGCCCCGTTTGATGAAATCGATGACGTCTTCCTCTTCGGGCTGCATATCCATCATGATGATGCGCGCATGCGGCGCCGCCTCTTTGATACTTTCGACGAGCCGCTGACTGCGATTGCGCCCGAGCGCGGCATCCACCAGCACGACATTCGGTTTGGTCTCCTGCAGCCGCTGCAGCGCGGCCGATCCGCCCTCGGCGGACGCGACGACCTTGAATTCGCGTTCGGAGTCCAACATGCCCGCGAGACCGTCACGCAGCAGGCGATTGTCCTCGATGACCAGGATCTGGATTTTCTTCGTCATTGCACTGACCGCCCTCGTTCCGGGTGGAGAGTGACTGAATAGGTTGGCGAATTCCCCAGGGATTAGTCAAGACGAGCGGCTCCGGTATTGGTCTCATCCTTTGGGATGAGACGCCGAAATCGGCATCTAACCCCTCAAAAAAAACCGGCGCCTCCGGGAACCGGTGGCGCCGTGCCGCTCAGATATGGTGGGTGGCTACAGCTTCACGACGTTCTGCGCTGCGGGGCCTTTCTGCGCCTGCACGATTTCGAACTCGACGCGCTGGCCTTCGGTCAGCGACTTGAACCCTTCCCCCTGAATCGCGGTGTGATGCACGAAGCAGTCTTTGCCGCCGTTTTCGGGCGTGATGAAGCCGAAGCCCTTGGCGTCGTTGAACCACTTCACGGTACCGGTGATGCGTGCCATCTGTTCGTTGCTCCCTAGCTAGTGCGGTTGAGCGGCGGGACAGACGCTCGAACCAGAAACGACGCGAGGACCGCAGGCGAACAGCCCAGGTCCTCGATCAGTCCACTGGTGTCCAGCACACGGCCCCGTGCCGTGGCCCCTGCGCTCGCCCGAAGCATCACCACAGCGCAAAACCAAGTCAATGGCCGCGCGCGGTTGAACGAACGGGCATCCGGATGCAACTTACTCGCCCTATGCGCTCCCTCCTCCTTCTCGCCGTGCTGCTCGGCGCGGCGTGCCGGCCGCATCACGCGGGGACCGCGCCGCCGGTGCGCGCGCCCCGCGACAGCGCGCGCGTGACGCCGCGGCAACCCGTGGTGGTGCGCGACACGGCGCTGGAGCAGCGGGCGGCACGTCTCGAGTTGAAAGTGTTGGAGCAGGAAGCGCAAGTGGACGAGCTGCAGAGCCGGCTCGACGATGCGCGCCGCGAGGTGGTGCGGGCGATGGCGAAACTGCAATCGCTTGCGACTCGGGCCGAGGCGGCATCCGGGATGGCCGAGGCCGAGATTGCGCTGCAAGCGTTGCGGACCGCGAACGGCAACAACGCCCCGGCTTCGCCGGAGTTCGACCAGGGCAGCCATCTCCTCCAGCTCGCGACGGCGGAATTCGATCAGCAGAACTACGCAGGCGCCCTGTACCTCGCGACTGAAGCCAAGAATGCCGCGGCGGCGGGGCAGGGACGGGTCGGCAGCGACGATCGGCAAACGACACGCAAGGGGGAGGTTCCGTTCGCGCTGCCGTTGCGCCTGCAAACCACGGGACGCGCGAATGTGCGCGAGGGGCCGGGTTCGGGATTCAAGGTGCTCTTCACGCTGGAGACCGGCGTCCCGATCGTCGCGTACTCCTACGTGGAACAGTGGGTGCGCATCAAGGATGATTCCGACCGGCCCGGCTGGATCCATCAGACACTGATCGACCGGCGGCAGTAACCCTCGACTACCGCGCCGGCACCTTCGGGCGCGCCGCCGCGACGACGCGGTCGCCACCGGCGCGTTTCGCGAGGTAGAGCGCGGCGTCGGCCTCTGCGATGAGCTGGTCCGGCGTGTCCCCGTGCATGGGGAATGCGGACACGCCCAGGCTTAGCGTGATCTTCCCGGCAGGTAACGGCTCACTCGCCAACTTCTTCCGAATCCGCTCGGCGAACTGGGTCGCGCCCTCGATTTCCGTCTCGGGCAGCATGATCAGGAATTCCTCGCCGCCGTAGCGCGCCACGAAGTCCACGTCCCGGCTCGCCTCACGCATGATCGCCGCCACGCGCTTGAGCACCACATCGCCGGCGGGATGCCCGTAGTCGTCGTTGTACTGCTTGAACAAGTCGACGTCGGCCATCACGACCGAGAAGCGGTGATGCAGCCGCCGGGACCGGCGCACCTCGTTCTCCAGGCTTTCCATCATCCGCAGGCGGTTGTACAGGCCGGTCAAGGCATCGGTGACCGAGAGGCGCTCGAGCTCGGCGCGGCTCTCGCGCAGCCGCGCGACCATGTCGTTGAAGACCTCGGTCAGATAGCCGACCTCCCCGCCCGTCGTCACGGGCAGGCCCACCTCGAGATCGCCCTTCGCGACTTTGCCCGCGGCTTGCGTAAGCCGGTTGACCGGACGCACGATCAGCAGGCTTAGCAGATACGCGAGCGCACCGAGGACGGCCAGCAACAGTGTCACGATCCCCAACGTGACGTTGCGCAGCCGGGCGACCTGTCTGAACGCCTCCGCCGACGGGATCTCGGACACCACCACCCAGTTGAGGGCCGGCACGACGCGCACGCTGCCCACGACGCGCTCGCCCGTGAAGCTCCCGAACTGGATCGCGCGGCCTTCGCGCGCCAGCAGCCAGTTCGCGGCGTCACGGGCGTAGCCTTGCCGCATCAGCTCGCGCGAGCTGCCGCGCGAGCTGATGATGAGCCGGCCGGTGCGGGTCATCAGATAGATCTGGCCCGAGTCGCCCGGCGCAAAGCGCCGCAGCGTGTCGGCCACCGCGTGCAGGTTGACGCGCGACGCCAGGGCCCCGAGCAACTGCACCCCGCCGGCGCCCCGCCCGGCGCGCCGTGCCGACTCGATCGGCACGGACACGAGCATCTCCGCGTGGGTGCCCGTCGAGTCCCAGTACGGCGCGCCGAGGGCCCAATCGTTCTTGGTGAGCTCGGTGGCCCAGTCGGGCGGCAGCGGCACGGCGCGGGCATGTGCCGCGCTCGTCGCCACGAGGTGGCCGTGCTGATCGAGTACGAGCAGCTCGGCGTAATCGGGGAAGCGGTCACGCACCGAATTGAGGTAGTCGGTGAGCCGCTTGAAGTAGATCCCCGAATGGACCGGCTCGCCGTTCGCGAGGGGGATGCGCTCGAGGTTCTCCGTGACTTCATACGAGCTCGAGAACACGCGCAAGTCGTAGCGCAGCCCTTTGGTCCAGAGATCGACTTCACGCTGCGCCTGCGCGGTGACGCCCAGCAATTCCTCGGAGGCTTTGGCCTGGAGCGCGCGCTTGTTTTCGATATAAGAAATCCAGACCGTCGTCAGCGACGGCAACAACGTCGCGACGACGGCGAACATCAGCATCTTCGTCCGGATGCTGGTAAATCGGGAAAAGCGCAGAAAACTCAGGTTCGGATCTCCTCCAGGGCTGCCACAAGATTCATGCGGCGGAGGTTATTGCAAGATGGGCGCCGGAACCGTGCTTGGAATCACGTGATCTGGCGCGCTGGAAATCACGGAATCAGACTTGGGGGCCCCTATCGGAGACCATGATGACGGACGATTTGAGTCGGCGCTCCTTCCTTAAGTACGGTGCTGGCGCGGTTGCCGGATCGATCATCGTGCGGCCTGTAGGGGCGCAGCATGCTGCGCCCCTACTTGTCACGACGACCGATTTTGACCTGGAAGAGATCACCGTCGCCCAGCTCCAGGATTCCATGCGCACCGGCGCGCGCACCTCGCGCTCCATCTGCGCGGCCTACCTCGCGCGCATCGCCGAGCTCGATCCCGCGCTCCATGCGGTGCTCGAAACCAACCCCGACACGCTCGCCATCGCCGACCGGCTCGACGCCGAGCGCAAGGCGGGCCGGGTACGCGGGCCGCTGCACGGCATTCCGGTGCTCGTGAAAGACAACATCGCGACGGTGGACCGGATGATGACGACGGCCGGCTCGCTCGCCCTCGCGGCCGTTACGCCGCCGCGCGACGCGCCGCTCGTGGCCCGGCTGCGCGCCGCCGGCGCCGTCATCCTCGGCAAGACGAATCTTTCCGAATGGGCCAACATCCGCTCCAATCAATCGTCCAGCGGTTGGAGCGCGCGCGGCGGCCAGTGCGCGAATCCGTACGCGCTCGATCGCAATCCTTGCGGCTCGAGCTCGGGCACCGGCGCGGCCATCGCCGCAAGCTTTGCGGCGGTCGGCATTGGGACCGAGACCGACGGCTCGATCGTCTGCCCCTCGAGCGCGTGCTCGTTGGTCGGTGTGAAGCCGACGCTCGGTCTGATCGACGGGGCGGGAATCATTCCGATCGCCCACAGCCAGGATACCGCCGGACCCATGGCGCGGACGGTCGCCGACGCGGCGGCGCTCCTGGGGGTGCTCGCGAGCCGTGACTATAGCGCCAGTCTCGATCCTGCGGGGCTGCGCGGCGCGCGGATCGGCGTGGCGCGCAAGAAATTCTTCGGGTACAGCCCCGAGGCGGACGCGCTCGTCGAGGCGGCGATCAACGTGTTGCGCCGCCAGGGTGCCGTGATCGTCGATCCGGCGGACATCCCGCACGCCGCCGAATACGACGATTCGGAGCTCACGGTCCTGTTGTACGAGCTCAAGGCGGATCTCGCGGCGTACCTCGCGGCGTGGGCGCCGAGCGCGCACGTGAAGACGCTCGCCGACGTGATCGCATTCAACGAAGCGAACAAGGCTAGGGAAATGCCGTACTTCGGGCAGGAGTTGTTCCTGCAGGCGCAAGAGAAGGGACCGCTCACCGATCAGGCGTATCGCGATGCCCTCGCCAAAGACCAGCGGCTCTCACGGGCCGAGGGGCTCGATGTCGCCTTCGCGCAGAACAATCTCGATGCGATCGTGGCGCCCACGGGGAGCCCGCCGTGGCCCACCGATCTCGTCAATGGCGATCACTTTCTGGGCGCGAGCTCGACGCCCGCCGCGGTGGCGGGATATCCCAGTGTCGCGGTTCCCGTCGGCTACTCGTTCGGTCTGCCGGTGGGGATGTCGTTCATCGGGCGCGCCAACACCGAGGCGACGCTCTTGAAGCTGGCGTACGCGTACGAGCAGGCCGCGAAGCCACGCCGCGCCCCACGCTTCCTGCGGACAGCAAACCTCACCCCCTGATCGCGCTCCTTGTTGTCCTCACCCCCTGACCCCCACTCCCTTCGGGAGAGGGGGAACTACTCGAACGAGTTTGGAGCGTTCTGCGCAAAAGCCGCTCGAGATGCGGGCGGCTCACGTCTTTGTTCCGAACCCGAATAACCCGGGTGAGGACTACCGCAGTGGCGCCCCGCCTGAGATCCAGCGGCCCAGCAGCGCGCGCTCGTCCTCCGTCATGCCGGTCTT
>QHUE01000298.1 GCA_003221825.1 Gemmatimonadota bacterium | reverse complement strand
AGCTTCCGAAGTGAGCGCCTCACCCCGAATACTTGAAACCCGCTTCCCGCATCGTCAGGGGCTCGCCGTCGTGCTCCACCCCCGCCGCCACGACTTCGCCGAGGACGAGGGTGTGATCGCCTGATGGGAGCGTCGCCACGACACGACACTCCACCCAGCCCAGACAGTCGGCGAGTACCGGCGTTCCGGACACCGGCCCCGGTTTGGTCTTGATGCCCTTGAGCTTCTGCGGCGTCTGCTCCGAGCTCCGTCCTAACTTGCCCGCGAGCTCGCGCTGGCTGTCGAGTACAACGTTGACCGCAAAGTGGCGGGAGTCCCGGACCATGCCGAGTGTCTTCGAGGTGTTCTCGAGCGCGACAACCACCATCGGCGGCTCGAAGGCCGCTTGCATGACCCAGTTGGCCGTCATGCCGTGGTCCTCGCCGCTGCCCGACGCGACCGTGACGACGTAGAGGCCATAGGGAAAGTGGCGCAGGATGGTCTTCTTGGCGGCTTCGTCCATGAAGGTGAAGTAATATGCTGGCTCTGAGTCAGGAATGAGATACCTTCTCGCCATAGAACTCGCCATGAGCAACTCGTTGCGATCGGTCAGAACTCTCACGGCGCTGTGCGGTGCCGTGCTGCTGTGGTCAGCTCCAGCGCGCGAAGCCGCCGCGCAGACGCCACCACGCTCGGCCTACGAAGAGCTACAGACCTTTTCCGGTGTGCTCAATCACATCCGGATCAACTACCCTGATTCGGTCAGCTACTCCGAGCTGGTCGCCGCCGCCATTCGGGGCGTCCTGCGATCATTGGATCCGCACAGCTCGTATCACTCTCGATTGGAATGGGAGCGGAGCACGGCCCTGGAACGCGGCGAGCTCGTGTCGGTGGGTATCGCACTCGAGGAAGTCGAAGACGCCGCCACCGTGCTCGCGGTCGCCCCGCGCAGCCCGGCAGCCAAAGGCGGCATCGTGGCGGGCGATCGCCTCGTGACCGTGAACGACACCTCCGTGTCGGGAATCGACATGCGAACGCTGCAGCTGCGCCTGGCCGGGGAAAAAGGGTCCAAGGTGCGCCTGCGGCTGGAGCGGGGACCACGCCTCGAGCCGGACACGTTCAGTGTGACGCTGAAACGCAATCCATTCGAGGTTCGCACGGTGTCGCTCGTCCGGTTGGTCGACTCGATCACCGGCTACCTGCGGCTCGAAGACTTTTTGGGCCGCGCTCCCGACGAGGTGCACGACGCGCTGCAGCGGCTGCGCGGTTTGCATGCCAAGCAAGTCATTCTGGATCTGCGCGCCAATCCGGGCGGGATCGTGACATATGCCGTCCAGATCGCCGGCGAGTTTCTCCCCAAGAACACGGTCGTGTTTCGCACCCGCGGCCGCAAACGCGATGTCGACACCACCTATGTCACGAAACGCGATGGCGACTTCCGCGACCTTCCGCTCGTGGTGTTGATCGACGAGCGGAGCGCGAGCGCGGCGGAAGCACTGGCGGGCTCGCTTCAGGATCACGATCGCGCGCTCCTCGTGGGCCGGCGCAGCTTCGGCAAGGCACTGATTCAGTCGTTCTTCCTGCTGCCATCCGGCGACGTGATCTGGCTGACGGTCGGACACGTCGTCACACCCAGCGGCCGCGTCATTCAACGCCGCTATCACGGGCTCGGCTACGAACAATACCTGAGCTTCGCCGGAAAGTCGGGCGCTGAAGCGGATACGATAGCCGTGTTCAAGACCGACGCGGGCCGTCCGGTTCGAGGCGGCGGCGGAATCGTGCCCGACATCGACCTGCCGATCAGCGCGCCACTGCCGGTGTGGTGGAGTGCGGCCGCCGATTCGGGATTCGATGACGCGGTGTCGGACAGCGTGGCGCAGACACTCCCCGCGACGCCGGCGGCGCGGGCGGCCTGGCTGAAAGCGTCGACCGAATGGCGGGATAAGCTCGTGCCCCCGTTTCTTGCACGCGTCCGCAGCAGACTGGGTGTGACGGCCGCGGCGGACAACCTGCTCGAGCGCCGGCTGGCGCTGATTCTCGCCCTCCGCGTCGCGGAAGTGCGCTGGGGGCCGGACGCGCGGGAGGAATTCGTGGTCCGGAACGACGGCACCATTCGTCTCGCCACGGAACAGTTTCCGCGGCTCCGCGAGTTACTGGCTCCGCCCAAGTAGGCTATTTTTCCGTATGGCAACTCGCGCGCGGGCCGCCACCAAGACGGCGAAGCCTTCCACGACGCTCTCCAAGGCCGATCTGCTTGACGTGTACCGGCTGATCCTCTTGTCGCGCCGCATCGACGACAAGGAGATCCAGCTCAAGCGGCAGAACAAGATCTTTTTTCAAATCTCGGGCGCGGGCCATGAGGCCGTCCTCGTCGCGGCGGGCAAAGTGTTGCGGCCGGCGTACGACTGGTTCTATCCCTACTACCGCGACCGGGCCCTCTGCCTCACCCTCGGCATGACCCCGACGGAAATGCTGCTCGCCGCGGTGGGCGCCGCCGACGACCCAAACTCCGGCGGCCGGCAGATGCCGTCCCACTGGGGTCACAAGCAGCTCAACATCGTCAGCCAATCGAGTCCCACCGGCACGCAATTCCTCCAGTCGGTGGGTTGTGCCGAGGCCTGGCTCCGGTACGACCGCATCGACGATCTCAAAGAGAAGCCGATCCACGGCGACGAGGTCGTGTATTGCTCCGCCGGCGATGGGACCACCAGCGAAGGCGAGTGGTGGGAAGCGCTGAATAGCGCCAGCAACCTCAAGCTGCCGGTCTTGTTCCTGATCGAGGACAACAAGTACGCGATCTCGGTGCCGATCGAGGTGCAGACCGCCGGTGGGTCGGTGTCGAAGCTCGTCGCGAACTTCCCGAATCTGTTGATCGAGGAAGTCGACGGCTGCGACCCGATCGCGTCCTACGCGGCCCTTACCCGTGCCGCTGACTGGTGCCGCCAGCGCAAAGGCCCCGCGCTCGTCCACGCCCACGTGATCCGCCC
>QHUE01000297.1 GCA_003221825.1 Gemmatimonadota bacterium | reverse complement strand
TGCGCCGTCATCTTGCCGACGTTGCAATCGGATCCCACGGCGAGCACGACGAGCGCATCGACCTCGGCGGCGCGGCCATCGGCGATCGGCAGATTCGCCGGCGGCCGGCGCGCGTCGAGAATGCGCACGCCGCGCGCTTGCGCGAGCGGGCCCAGTTCCGCATCGTCGCCGATGAAGGTGTGGAGGCCGCTCCAGATCTCGAGCTTCTTCTCGATCGCGGTCCGGAGCCACCGCTTCCATTCGTCGGGCAGCCGGCCGCCCGCCGGCGCGATGCCGATCATCACGGCGGTCGCCCCTTTGCCCTGCGCCAGGCCGCGCTCGAAATCCCCCACGACGGGAATGGTGCCGCCGAATCCCAGCACTTCCTGCGCCGTCTTCCCAGCCTGTTTGCGGTCGAATACGGCGACGATCCGTTCGGGGAAATAGCGAATGCAGGAGTTGGCGGTCTTGGACGTCAGCGGCCCGAAGTCGCCATCGGCGATGATGAGAAACCGGTGCTGCGGGGGCGTCATTTGGCGGAGCCGGCGGCTTGCCGGCGCTCGACTCCGGTCCACGGCTCGGTGGGACGCAGCACGGCGGCCTCGGCGTTCCCGGCCTCGCCGTAAATCTCTCGATAGAGTATGTGCCGAATCAGCACCATCGTCACACACAGCACCGGCACCGCCACGATCAGCCCGATCGCGCCGAGTAGCGCACCCATCACCAGCACAATCGCGATTGTGAGGACGGGCGGGATATCGACTTTGCGTTGCATGATCCGAGGGACCACGATATTCGAGCCGAACACGTGCACGAGCACGCCGAGCAGAATGACGAGCAGAACCTTCACCCAGTCACCCGATGCGACGACGAACACAGCGGGCAGTAACGTGGAGACGAGCGTGCCGAAAAACGGGATGATGGCGACGATGCCCGTGAAAATGCCGAACGCCAACCAATACGGCACACCGAGAATCCACAGGCCGACGGCCGTCAGCAATGCCAGCACGGCCATGGAGATCAGTTGGCCGACAACCCAGGCCCGCAGCGTGGCTCCAGCGTCGGCCGAGATGCGCGCCGCGATGCGCCGGTGGCGCGGGGCGAATAGCGAGATCAGCCCATTGCTGTACAACGCGGGCTGGCGCGCCAGATACAAGGCCGTTCTGAATGTTCGTGAGCGTCTGCGGCAATCCACTGACGAGGGCATGCGTCTGCTCGATCACCGGCGGGGCGAGCAGCGCCGCCACACTGGCGACACCCGCGACGGTGGCAACGACGGTCAGCGTGAGCCCGATCCAGCGTCGCATGCCGAAGCGATACTCGAGCCAATCGGTGATCGCGGAGAGATAGACCGCCAGGAGGATGGCGAGAAAGAGGAGCAGCAGGACGTCGATGACCTTGAGAATGAACAGGACGGCGAGGGCCGCAACAAAGAGCGCCACGAACGTGGCGCTCGACAACCGGGGCGGGGGCGGGGAAGGAGCCGCGGGACCGTTCAGCTCTTCTGCTCCGGGTCGTCATCCTCGAGCAATTCGGCATCCTTCGCGCCTTTGCCGAGCGCTTTGGCCTGCTCCTGAGTCCCTCCGGGCAGCAAGCCCATCTTGCGCTTGAGCGCGAGCAGCTGCTCGTCCGCGCTGGCCTTCACCTCGATTCCCTGGAACTGCTTGATCAGGGAATCGCCCGAGAGATCCTCGTTCACCTCGGCCGCGGCGATCAGCTTCCGCTCCTCATGCTCGATCTGCTCGGCCATCCGCTCGAACGTCTCGAACGCGCTCTTGTCGGAGATCGCGCCCATCGTCTCCTGAATGCGCTTGTGGGCCTCGGCCCGTTTCTGGCGCGCGATCAGGATGTTCTTCTTGCGCTTGGCTTCTTCGATCTTGTCGTTGAGCTGGCGCAGCGACGCCTTGAGCCGTTCGGTCTCCTCGCGGTGCTTGACCCACGTCTCCTGCAGCTGCACCGCGCCCTGCACGTGCTCGTTGTAGCGGAGCAGCGCCTGCTTGGCGAGATCGTCGCGGCCTTCCTGGACGGCGAGGACGGCCCGCTTCTCCCAGTCCTCGGACAGTTTCTTTTCCTGCTCGGCCTGGGCGGAAAGCCGCTTCTCATCGGCGATGGCGGCGGCGACCTGCTGCTTGGCCTTCGCCAGCTGGTTGCGCATGTCGATGATGAGCTGCTCGAGGACCTTTTGCGGGTTCTCGGCGCGCGAGATCAGATCGTTGATGTTCGACCGGATCAGCGTGGACAGACGATCAATGATCCCCATGGCGTCCTAGGCTCCGAATGCGCTCGGCAATTGCCGCGGCTAGGTCCGACTTAAAGAAGGCATACAGTACGACCCCGGCTACGACGAACCCACCGATCATCCCGATCAGCGGAATCAGCTGATTCGGATCGAACGGAATGACCGGAGTCGGTGGTGGCGTTTGCAGAAGCACTTGGTCTCCTACGCCGCGGCCATGCGGCCCGTTTCAGCGGGCAACATCACGGCCGTGGCTTTCCCAGCTTACCGGCCTGATTCTGACCGAGCAGCCGTTCGGTAAAATCTACTCGCTCCGCCAGTTCCGCCACCTCCCGGCGCAACTGCTCCACCGTTTCGACCAATTCCGCATGGTCCTCAGTGGTTCCGCCAGCCGCCGGGCCGTGCTTGAGTCGCTCGGCATAGGCCCTCCCGACTGGAGACAACGCGATCATCCAGGCGAAAAAACCGCCCACCGCCACGATCGGGATGAACAACGCCAGAATGTCTTCCATTACCCGTCCCGTGGCTTGGCGAGGAGTCGTTCCGCGAAATCCATCCGCTCGGCCAGCTCTGCGACCTCTTCGCGCACCTGCTGGAGCTCGTTCAAGATCTCATCACGCTCGGCGGGGTCGATGCCGGGCTTACGATGCTCGCCGGCGATACGCTTCGCGACGGCGGCGGCGACCGGCCGCAGCACCCAGAATGTCCCGCCGAAGAACATGAAGGCCGCGACGGCTTCGGGCCCGTTCATGTCTGCGACTTTTTCGCGAGCAGCCGCTCGGTGAAGTCGACGCGCTCGCCCAGATCGCCGATTTCGCGGCGCGCTTGCTGGATCTCAGCCAAGAGATCTTCACGCAGCAGCTGCAGCTCCTCCCTCACGCCAGCATCGAGGTTCTTGGAGCGGATGCGCTCGGCGAGGGCACGCACGAGCGGGTACAGCAGTACGGTCGACCCGATGATGGTCAACGTGAAGAGAAAGGCCACTCCCTCGGGAGGCATAAGGCTACCTCACCGGCGGAAGCCGTTCGGCTTCCCGCTGTTCCTCCAGCATTTGAACACTCCGGCTGATCGGTTCAACCTACCGTCTAGTCTCCCGCCTGCAACACCTTCCGCAGGAACTGCCCCGTATGCGAGCCCTTGGCCTGGGCGATTTTCTCGGGGGGACCTTCCGCCACGACGCGACCGCCCAACTCCCCGCCCTCGGGCCCCAGGTCGATGACCCAGTCGGCGGTTTTGACGACGTCGAGGTTGTGCTCGATGACGACGACCGTGTTCCCCTTGTCCACCAGCCGGTGCAGCACCTCCAGCAGCAGCCGCACGTCCTCGAAGTGCAAGCCGGTCGTCGGCTCGTCCAGGATATACAGCGTCCGGCCCGTGTCCCGTTTGGCAAGCTCAGTCGCGAGCTTCACGCGCTGGGCCTCGCCGCCCGAGAGGGTCGTCGCCGACTGTCCAAGGTGGATGTATCCCAGACCTACGTCGTTGAGCAACTCGAGTTTCGTCCTGATACGCGGCTGATGCTCGAAAAAGTCGAGCGCGTCGGCCACCGTCAGGTCGAGCACGTCGGCGATCGATTTTCCTTTATACCGGACCTCCAATGTTTCCCGGTTGTAACGCCGGCCCTTGCAGACTTCGCACGGGACGTAGACGTCGGGCAGAAAGTGCATCTCGACTTTCACGAGCCCGTCGCCCTGACACGCTTCGCAGCGCCCGCCTTTGACGTTGAACGAGAACCGGCCCGGCCCGTAGCCGCGGAGCTTGGACTCCGGGAGATACGTGAACAGCTCCCGAATCGGGGTGAACAGACCCGTATACGTCGCCGGATTGGAACGCGGCGTGCGGCCAATCGGGCTCTGGTCGATGTCGATGACTTTGTCGATGTGATCGAGCCCGTCGAGTCGCTGGTGCGCGCCCGGAACGACCTTGGCCCGATAGAAATGGCGCGCCAGCGCCTGGTACAGGATGTCGGTGACCAGCGTCGATTTCCCCGACCCCGACACCCCCGTCACGGCGACAAAGAGGCCGAGCGGGAAATCGACCGAGAGATCCTTGAGGTTGTGATGCTTTGCCCCGAGCACGCGCAGCAGGCGGTCGGCGCTGGCGATGCGGCGCCGCGGGGGAACGGGGATACGGAGCTCGCCGCGCAGGTAGCGCGCGGTCAGCGAGTCGCGGTGGCGCAGCACATCATTGAGCGGCCCGGCCGCGACGACCTCACCGCCGTGGCGGCCGGCGCGCGGTCCCAGGTCCACCACGTAGTCGGCGGCGCGAATCGTCTCTTCGTCGTGCTTGACGACGAGCACGGTGTTGCCGAGGTCGCGCAGCTCCTTGAGCGTCGCCAGCAGGCGGGCATTCTCGCGTTGGTGCAGGCCGATCGACGGTTCATCGTGGATGTACAGCACGCCGACGAGCCGGCTGCCGATCTGCGTCGCGAGGCGGATACGCTGCGCTCACGCACCGGCAGCGCCACGACGTCGCCGATGCTCCTGCCGGCCACCAATACCGAGAGGCTCTCAGGCTTGAGGCGGCGCCCGCCGCACGTGGGGCACGGCTGTTCGACCATGTACTGCTCGAGCTGCTCGCGCACGGCATCGGACGCCGTTTCGCGATAGCGCTTTTCGACGTGATCGAGTACGCCTTTCCAACCCGATTCGTACGAGCCGTGCCAGCGCTCGCTGTCGTACTGGTAGGTGATCGTTTTGCCGGGAGCGCCGTGAAGCAGGATCTTCTGCACGGCGGGCGAGAGATCCCGCCACGCCGCATTGAGATCGAACTTGTACGTCCGCGCGAGTGCCGGGAGCACGACCTTCCGCAGATAGCCGCTCGGCTCACCCCACGGCAACACCACGCCTTCGAGAATCGACAGGCCATGATCGCCGAGGACGAGGTCGGCGTTGACTTCGCGGCGCGTGCCGAGTCCCGAGCAATCGGGACAGGCGCCGTAGGGAGAATTGAACGAGAACTGCCGCGGCTCGAGCTCCGGCAGCGACAGACCGCATTTGGGACAGGCGTAGCGCTCCGAGAAGAGCCGTGTGCGGGGCGAGCCGGTCTGTCGCACGACCTCCACCACGCCCTCGGCGGCTTTGAGCGCGGTCTCGATCGAATCGGCGAGCCGCCCCCGATCCGCGGGCCGCACCACGAGCCGGTCCACCACCACGGCGATGTCGTGGTTCTGCCGGCGATTGAGCTTGGGGAGGTCCGACAGGTCGTAGGTCTCGCCGTTGATGCGTGCCCGAACGAAACCCTGCTTGCGCATCGCCTCGAACACGTCGCGGAACTCACCCTTGCGGCCGCGCACCAGCGGCGCCAGCACCTCGATCTTCGTCCCTTCGGGCCACTCGAGCACGAGGTCGGTGATTTGTGACGCGGACTGCCGCTCGACGGGGGTACCATCGTTGGGGCAATGCGGCGTGCCGGTGCGGGCCCAGAGCAGGCGGAGGTAGTCGTAGACCTCGGTGATCGTGCCCACTGTGGAACGTGGGTTGGCACCCGCTGTTTTTTGCTCGATCGAGATCGCGGGCGAGAGACCCTCGATCGCATCGACGTCGGGCTTGTCCATGAGGCCGAGGAACTGCCGGGCGTAGGCGGAGAGCGATTCGACGTAGCGCCGCTGGCCTTCGGCGTAGATCGTGTCGAACGCCAGTGACGACTTCCCCGAGCCGGACAACCCCGTGATCACCACCAGGGCGT
Organism: Gemmatimonadota bacterium; assembly: GCA_003221825.1. Lineage (GTDB taxonomy): Bacteria > Gemmatimonadota > Gemmatimonadetes > Gemmatimonadales > GWC2-71-9 > 20CM-2-65-7. The sequence goes on along the minus strand of QHUE01000297.1, from coordinate 4,063 downwards.
TCCGGGGGAGCTCGACATCGATGTTTTTGAGGTTGTGCTCGCGTGCTCCGCGGACGATGAGCGCGTCACCGGGCATAGACTTTGAGGCTACACAGGTTACTGGCTTGCGGTCAACTCTCCACTTTCCTACGTTAGCATCCCCGATGACCACAGCCGCCAAGGGCCTGACATGAACCGCGAGGGACGCGGTCCGCGCCGCGAGCGCCGCTGGCAGACGTCGCAGGAGCGGGCGCGGGTGGCCGCCGAGCTGATCGAGGAAGCGGAAACCCTCACCCAGACGGGGGCGATCGCTTCCCCGCGCGACGTGGCGCGCGACGGCCAACCGCCGCCGCTCCGTGTCGCACTCCCGGTCGCGAATCCTGGTCCGACGGACATCACGGCAAAGCTGGACGAGGGCGAGCCGGAACCTCCAGCTCCTCCTCCGGCGCCTCCATCACCCCCACCTGCGGCCGCCGCTCCGCCGGAGCCTGCTCCGGCGTCGGACGACCCTCTGTACGTCGCCGCCAGGGAAGCCACCGAACGGGGCGAGATTGACCGGGCGGCCGCGTCGTACCGGGACCTCTTGGCACGCGAGCCCCAACACGTGAAGGCGCGCAACAACCTGGCGTTGATTCTCGACGCCCGCGGCGACCGCGACGGCGCCCTGGCGGAGCTGGACCGCGCGCTCGAGATCGAACCCGACAATCCCGCCCTCTTGCTGAACCGGGCCGCCATCCTCGGCGCGACGGTGCGCTACGCGGCCGCGCAGCGGGACCTGCAGCGCGTCCTGCGCGCCGACCCAAACAGCGTCGAGGCGCTGTTCAACCTGGGCATCGTCCTCACGCGCCGCGGCATGTGGCGTGAGGGCACCGACCAGCTGCGGCACGCGGCGGACATCGAGCCGGGTCGCGCCGCGACCTGGTACTACCTGGGTGAAGCGCTCAATCACCTGGACGACCTCGCGGGCGCGCTGGCGGCGTATGAGCGAGCCGTCGAGCTGCAGCCCGCCAATCCCAAGGCGCTGTACGGCATCGGCAAAGTGCTCGACCGGTTGAATCGGCCCGATGAAGCGACGGCGATGTACCGCCGCTCCCGGGAAATGACCAGTAGGTGATTCGCGTAGTCGTGGACGATCTCGCGTCGTTCGCCGCTGATGCCATCGTCCGCCCCGCCACAACTCGACTCGACCCGACCGCAGCCGCCCTGCGCCGCCTCGAAATCCTGGGCGGCCAGGAGTTCCAAAACCGCATCCGCCTGAACCGCGAGCTCGCGGTCGGGGGCGCGGTCGTGACCGCCGCCGGTGGCGGCCTCCCCGCGGAATTCGTCATCCATGCCATCATTCGCAGCGAAACCGAGCCGGTGACGCGCGGGAACGTGGCGCGCGCCTGGCTGTCGACGCTGCATCAAGCCCAGGAGTGGGAGTTCGTGCGGGCTCGTGAACCGGCGCCGCTGGGTCATGGCGATTCTCGCCGCGTGGGTGCTCTCGCTGGGCTGGCTGGTCGAGCGCGAGGTGTTCCGGCCCACCGGGGCACGGCTCGCGGCCGCCGCGCTCGCCGTACCGCCCGGCGCGCTGTTTTATCGGCTCGCGGTCGGCGGCCAGCAGGTCGGCTACTCCTCCACGACCATCGATACCCTCGCGAGCTCGCTCAGAGTCGAGAACGTGTTCGTCCTCGACGTCCCCGCGATGGGCACCCTGCACCGCACCAGCGCGCGCAGCATCGCGATGCTGTCGCGCGCGCTCCGGCTGCAAAGTGTCGAGACCACGTTCGATGGGGACCTCGGCCAGTTCGTGGCGCATGGCCGGGTGCTCGGCGACACCGTGTTGTCGGTCGCCATCATCGCGGCCGGTGACTCCCAGATGACGCGCATCCCCCTGCAAGGCCCGATCACGCTGCCCACGCTGCTGCCGCTGCGGCTCGCCTTCGGTGGTGAGCTGCGGTCGGGCCGGTCGTACACCGCGCGGTTGTTCGACCCGCTGCTGCTCAACGGCCGCGATGTGACCGCGCGCGTCGCGGCGGAGTCGACGCTGGTCGTGTCCGACAGCGCGGACCTCGATTCGACGACGATGGCCTGGATCCCCGAACACTTCGATACCGTACGGGCATTCCGGATCGACCACGATGCGCTGGGCGTTCCGATGAGTAGCTGGATCGACGCGCAGGGAGGCCTGGTCTTCGCCACGACCGATGGATTCGCGATGGAGCGCGCCGCGTTCGAAATCGTGTATCAGAACTTCAAGAAGCGCGATACGGTGCGCATCGCCCGGAGCAGTGCCGCACCAGCTCCGGGGGAGATCGTGCCGCTCACGGCGCTGGTCGCCGGGGTGCGCGTCGATCAGCCCCCGCCCCGCGACCGCCTGCGGCTCCGCAAGAACGGGCGTGACACGGTGGAGATCGTGCAGGCGAGCGTCCTGCAATCCCACGCGGCGCCCTATCGCCTCCCTTCCCGCGACACCGCGCTGGCGCGTTGGCTCGCGCCGGAGCCCTTGATCCAGAGCCACGACCCGCGGATCGCCGCGCAGGCTCGACGCATCATTGACCGGGAGCGCAGTCCGGCGCGGGTCGCCGAGCTGCTGCTGCATTGGGTGCATCGGAACCTGCGTCGCACGATCGCCCAGCCCGCCGGCGCACCCAGCGCCGTCTGGGTGCTGGAAAACCCGACCGGCGACTGCAACGAGGCCGCCACGCTGTTCGTCGCGCTCGCGCGCTCGACCGGATTGCCGGCGCGTACCGTCGCGGGATTGATCTACCTGAATGGCCGATTCTACTACCACGCCTGGGCGGAGGTCTATCTGAGCGACTGGGTCGCGGTCGATCCGGCATTCGATCAATTGCCCGCCGATGCCGCACACGTGCCGATCGCGGTGGGCGGGCTGGCCCGGCAGATCGAGCTCGTCCCGCTCGTCGGCCAGCTGAAGCTCGAGGTGCTATGATCCGCCTGGAGAACCTGACCAAGCTCTACGGCAGCTTCGTCGCCGTGGACGACATCTCGCTGCACGTGCCGCGCGGCGTCCTCTACGGCTGCCTCGGCCCCAACGGCGCCGGCAAGACGACGACGCTGCGGATGATTGCCGGCATCCTGCGGCCCACGCAGGGCCGCGTGCTGCTCGGCGGCGACGACGTCCACACCAATCCGCTGGCCGCCAAGATGCGGCTCGGCTTCATCCCCGACCGCCCCTTCGTCTACGACAAGCTCACCGGCGCGGAATTCTTGCGGTTCGTCGCCGGCCTGTACGGCCAGGAGGGCGACACAGTCGAGCGCCGCATCGCCGAGCTGCTCGAGGTGTTCGAGCTGACCAGCTGGAAGGATGAGCTGATCGAAGCGTACAGCCACGGGATGCGGCAGAAGCTCATCATCTCGAGCGCCTTGATTCACCGCCCCGAGTGCATCGTCGTCGACGAGCCGATGGTGGGGCTCGACCCGAAAGCGGCACGGCTGCTGAAGGACATTTTCCGGCAATTCGTCGAGCGCGGCGGCACCGTGTTGATGAGCACGCACACGCTCGAGGTCGCCGAAGCGATGTGCGACCAGATCGCGATCATCCAGCACGGCAAGACCGTTGCGGCCGGCACCGTCAGCGACGTGCGGCGGCAGCATCAGGCCGGCGACGCAAGTCTCGAAGACCTGTTCCTGAAGCTCACGGGCGGCGCCCAGGTCCGGGAGCTCGTCGAGGTGCTGGGGGCGCGGGGGGGCCGATGAGGCAGCCGTCACTCGCGCATGTCCTGCAACCCAAGTGGCGCACCGCGCTGCAGCGGCTGCGCGAGGAACGCGCGAGCGGCGGCACCGGCAAGTTCGTCGTCCTGGCGCTGGTCGGCGGCGCGTTCTGGCTGGGGGTCTTCGGGGTCCTGTACAAGATCCTGAAGAGCTTGCGTGCCGTCGAAGACCTCGGACCGCTGATCCCCGGAAAGATCCTCGGGCTCATCCTGCTCTCGTTTATTTCCATTCTGGTGCTGTCGAATGTCATCACGGCGTTGTCGAGCTTCTTCCTCGCGAAGGACCTCGACCTGCTCGTCTCGGCGCCGGTCGACTGGCTGCGGCTGTACCTCGCGAAACTGGGCGAGACGCTGCTGCACTCGTCCTGGAT
>QHUE01000103.1 GCA_003221825.1 Gemmatimonadota bacterium | reverse complement strand
CCGCCAACACCAAGGGCCGCCTGGATCCGCACCTCCGGCGATTTATCGCGCAATGCGCGGCGCAGCGGCTCGGCCGCCGAGCTCGATCCGATCTTCGCCAGCGCCAGCGCGACCGCTTTGCGAACGCGTTCGTCCTCGTGCTCGAGCTGCTTTGCCAACGCCGGCACCGCTTCCTCGAGCGCCAGCTCACCCGCGAGCTCCGCCACATTTCGTACCACGAACCACTGATGATGCCCCAGCATGTGCACCAGCTGGTCCGTCCCCTCCTTCATTCCCGTCAGCGCCATGAAAATCCCGCGTCGCTCCTCGATGGTCGGAGCCGCGACGAGAAGATCCAGCAGCACTTCGACCCCGTCCTCCCCGGCGCGTCGCAGCACCAACAGCGCGTCCTCGCGGTCCGTGGGGTGATTGGCCACCTCCGCGATCGCCTCGAGCAGCGCCTTGTTGTACATCCGCTTCAGCGCGATCGAATACTGCCGCCGGCGGGTAGCATCGCTGACCTGCTGCTCCGCCCGCACGATCCCTGAGACAATGATGAGCGCCTGCGTCGTGCGGTTCGACTTCATGGCGGTCTCGAGCTGCCGACCAAGGACGGCGAGCATGTCGCCGACATGCGGCCCATCTGGCTCGTCGCTGAGCTGGGCGATCAGATCCGCGGTCGTGCGCGTCGCGGCCGCTGCCGGAGAGAACCCGACGCTTCGGGCGGTCGCTTCGCGGACGATATCCGGGATGTCCTCTGCCCCGCTGGCGGCGGGCGCCACATCGGCGCCTCGATTGGCACGGGCCGTTTGCGGCGGGGGGGCGGGGGTGGGGGCGGGCGTGGGGGCGGGGGCCGGCTGAGGGGCGACGGGCACAATCGGCGTGCCGAAGACGAAGGTCTGCATCCTGACGGAGACGCGCGTCGCCCGGCTCGCCCGCAGCCGGGACGCGATGTCTTCATCCCCCGGCTGCTCCGCAAGCGCCCGCAGCAGCTCGAACACTTCGGCTACCGGCGGATCGGCCGGGATGGCGATCTCTTTGACCGAGTGGAATTCGAGCCGTTGCAGCAGGGTGGCGCCATCCACCGCCGTGCCGTTCACCAACAGGCGCCCATCCAACACCGCAATCGCCACGGCCTCGCGCTTGAGCAGCCCGGCCAGCGTACGAAACTGTGTCTTCTGTTCCTCTTTCGCTCCCGGATCGCGAAACAGGTCCAGCGTCCGCTCGAATCGCGCGGCGAATTCCTGGGGCGTAGGCATCGGGGCCCCAATCTAACACGCTTCCGATGACCCGCCGCCGGCGCTAGAGTACCGCATGCCGGGAGAACGCGGGTCATGACGACCAGCTCCGTTTCGGAAGCGGCAAAGGTGGTCCGCGCGCTCCGCGCGGCGCACCTGCATGACGAGGGGCGTCACGCCTTGCTGCAGATGACGTGCGAGCGCATTCGGTCGTGGGGAGTGCCATACACCTCCGTTTACGCCTATATGCTGCACAGCGACGAGCTGGTACTCGAGGCGCACGCCGGCCGCGACACCGAGCATACCCGCATTCGGGTGGGACGCGGGGTCTGTGGGACCGCGGTCGCCGAGAAGCGCGACCAAAACGTCGCCGACGTCGGCGCCGTTGGGAATTATCTCGCCTGCAATCTGTTCACCAAATCGGAGCTGGTGGTCCTGATTCGGCGCGGGGACCACATCCTCGGCCAGCTCGATGTCGATTCGGACGTACCGAACGGCTTCGGTGAGCGCGAGCATGCCGACGTGAAGGAAGTCGCCGACGCGTTAGCCGTTCTGCTGTAGTGCAGCTGTTCACGCGGCGGGTCGGCAGCGGTCCCCTGGTTGTCGTGCTGCACGGCGGTCCCGGCGCCAGCCACGACTACCTGCTCCCGCAATACGATCTCCTCGCCACCCGGCGCTCTCTCCTTTATTACGATCAGCGCGGCGGCGGGCAGTCGCCCGTGCCGCGCGACACGCCGGTGGGATGGCGCGAGCACGTCGCCGATTTGGACGCCCTGCGGGAACAGCTGGAGCTCGACCGGCTGACGCTGTGCGGCTACTCCTGGGGCGGCTTGCTCGCGGTGCTTTACTTCCTGGAGCATCCGGAACGCGTCGCACGTCTCGCGCTCGTATCCCCCGCCTCGATCACCGCGGACTATCGGCGCGAGTTCGAGGCCGAGTTCGCACGCCGGATGGCGGCTCCCGAGATCCAGCACGAGCGCGACGCGCTGCGGGCGAGCGGCCTGCGCGAGCGCGATCCCGCGGCCTACCAACGCCGGGCGTTCGAGCTCTCGATCGCCGGCTATTTTCGCGATTTCCACGACGCAAAGAACCTCACGGCGTTCCGCGTCAATGCGCGCACGCAGGAAGCGGTCTGGAGCAGTTTGGGAGACTATGATCTTCGGCCCCAGCTGAAAGACACCGCGTCCCGCGTCCCCCTTCCCCCTTCCCTGGTCCTGCACGGCACGTTCGACCCGCTCCCCATCGCCGGCTCTCGTGAGCTTGCGACATTGTTGCGGGCGCGGCTCGTGGAGCTGCCGGTGGGGCATTGCCCGCATGTCGAAGCGACGAACGAATTCGCGCGCGCGCTGGACGACTTCCTTCCGAGAGCATGAGAGCGACTCCCTTTGCGCTCGCGTTTGGCGAGATCGCACCCCGGTTTCCGGCGATTGCCGAGGCGCTGCAGCTGCAAGGCACAGCCGCGACTGATCGCGATCGGTTCGTGCTGCTCGAGCCCGTTGGCCGGCTGCTGCGCGAGATCGTCCCGCCGGACGCCGGCGCCGACGCCCTCGAGGCGCACGTGCTGTTGCTGCATCACGCGTACCTCTTTTGGGCCGCCGAGCAACGGGTCTATCCGATCAGCGAGCCGACACTGCGTCGGGCCGTCGCCGAAAAGCGGATGACCACCGACCTGCCGCATGCCGCGCAGTACCTGCAGCTGCCCGAGCTGCGTGTCTGGGGCGCGCCGCACGACGCCAATCCGCCGGAGCCGCTCGACGGGATGTTCGTGAGCGAGGCCACGCCGGGGGGGCCCGGCGCGATCGCCGTCCTGGCGATCTTCGGGATGCGTCCCGATCGACCGGGGTTCAGTGCGGTGGGGCTGGAGGGGCGGGCAGACCCGGACGATCCCACCGCCAGCGAGATCGAAATCGCGGCCGCACGCGACGATGGCAGCGCCCCGTTCGGGCCCACGCTGGCGGGTGGGACGGCAGCCGGACTGTATTCAGTCGCCAATGCCGGCGAGCTGCTCCTGCTCACCTGCCGGCTCCTGGCGCTGCTAGATTCCGGCTGACCCATGAAGACGAAAGTCGCGGCGGCCGCGGCGGCCCAACGCAAAGCGCGGGCGCGGAGAATCATCGCGCGCTTGAAGCGCGAGTATCCGGACGCGACGTGCGCGCTGCACCATCACAATGCCCTGGAGCTCGTCGTCGCGACGATTCTGTCCGCGCAATGTACGGACGCGCGGGTCAACATGGTCACGCCGCATTTGTTCGCGAAATACCGCACCGCAGCCGACTATGCCGCGGCCGACCCCCACGTCCTGGAAAAAGAAATTCAGTCCACCGGCTTCTTCCGGAACAAGACCAAATCGATCATCGGGATGGCGCAGGCGCTCGTCGAGCGGCATAGCGGCGAGGTCCCACAAACGATGGACGAGCTGACCGCCTTGCCCGGTGTCGGCCGCAAGACGGCCAACGTGATCCTCGGCACCTGGTTCCGAAAAAACGAAGGGGTGGTGGTGGACACGCACGTCCATCGCCTGAGCCGGCTGCTGGGGCTGGCGCGCCAGGACGACCCGGTCAAGATCGAGCAGGAGCTGATGGCGATCGTGCCGCGGGATGACTGGACGTGGTTCTCGCACACGCTGATTCAACACGGACGCGCCGTGTGCATCGCGCGGCGGCCGCGGTGCGCCGACTGCGTGCTGAATCGGCTCTGCCCGAGCTCGCAGGTATGAAGCCGCTCGCGCCAGTCGACCGCGCGTCCCTGGTGGCGACCCGCCGCGACATTCACCAGCATCCCGAGCTCGGCTTTGAGGAAACGCGCACCGCAAACCTCATCACCGATCGCCTGCGCGGCCTGAACTACCACGTCACGCCGGGAATCGGAAAGACCGGCGTCGTCGGCTTGAAGACGAATGCAGGGCGTTGCGTGCTGCTCCGGGCCGACATGGATGCGTTGCCCGTCCAGGAGGCGAACGCCGTCCCGTATCGATCGCAGCAGGCGGGGAAGATGCACGCCTGCGGCCATGACGGGCACGTGGCGATAGGCCTCGAGGTGGCGCGCCGCCTGGCCCCACTCGACCTCGGCGGCAGCGTGAAGTTCGCGTTTCAGCCGGCCGAAGAGGTCTCCGACGGTGCGCAAGCGATGATCAGCGACGGCGTGCTCGAGCAGCCCAAGGTCGACGCCGCGTTCGGTATTCATCTCTGGAACGACCTGCCGGTTGGCACCATTGGTGTCATGGCGGGCCCGGTGATGGCGTCAGTCGATCAGTTCGAGATCGAGATTCTGGGCCGAGGCGGCCATGCCGCCGCACCGCATCAAACGATCGATCCTGTGTTGGTCGCGGCGCACGTCATTACCGCGCTGCAGAGCCTGGTGTCCCGCCGCCGCGATCCGCTCAGCGAAGCGGTGGTCTCGGTAACCGAGGTGCACGCCGGGCAGGCGTTCAACGTGATTCCGGACCGCGCGCAGCTGCGCGGTACGGTGCGGACGTTCGGGGGCAGCTTCTTTGACGATGCGCCGCAGTTGGTCAAGGAGACGGCGCAGGGCGTGGCGGCGGCGTTCGGCGCGCAGGCGACCGTACAGTATCGCCGCCTGAGCGCGCCCCTAATCAATAATGAAAAGCTGAGCGCGCTGATGCGCGACGTCGCCGCCGATCTGATCGGCGCGGAGAATGTCCGCCAGGGCGTCCGGACGATGGGCGGCGAAGACATGGCGTTCTTTCTCGCGAGCGTCCCGGGGTGCTTCGCCTTCGTCGGATCGGCGCCCAAGGGGGGCCGCGCGTCCCCGCATCACAGTCCCACGTTCGACATCGACGAGGAGTCGCTCGTGATCGGCGCGGAGTTGTTGAGCCGCGTCGCGGTCGCCTATCTGCGCGACGACGGCAGATGACGCGGCAGACGTGGTACCGCATCGCCATCGCGATCCTGGTGCTGGGGGAGGGCTATCTCGTGGTTTCGGGACGTCTCGCGGCCTCGTATCGGTTCACGTCCGCTGCGCCTGCGACCCCCAGCGAGGCAGAATTCTTTCATCACTTCTTGACGAACGTCCTGTGGATCGCGTTCTTGGCCCCGCTGGCGGGGACAGTGGTCTGGCTAGCGACCCGCGACAAGAGCGCGACCGCCGGTGCAGCCTATTGGCGAGCCATCAGAACGGTCTTTACCGTCGCCTGGAAAGGCGATGCCGCTCCGCCGCTCGAAGAGGCGACCGATACGGTAGAGGAAGACCCCCTCGGAGCATTGTTGAAGGGTGTAGCGGCTGCGGCCTTGATGCCCTCGTTCTTTTGGTTCGCCGCGGTGCCGATCCCACACACGGCTCGCACCGCGGTGTGGCTCGGACTTACCGGCTTACTGGTGGGCGCTTCGGTCTATTGCTTGGAACGTGCCCGGCCGTTCCTTACACCATCGTGGCACGAGGCGCAGCGCGGTAGACTGTTCCGCCGGTGGTGGAGCCCATATCCCATCAGCTACGATCCCCCCGGCAATCGGTGGATTGTGTGGCACTGGGTATTCATGATTCTCACCGGCGTGTGCTGGTTGGGCGGCTTCGGTTTCATGGTCCTGAGTGTCACACCGTAAGAGCATGGCTAACCTCCTGGCGACGGAACCCTCGGCATACCTGAAATCCGCCGCCCACCAACCCGTCCACTGGCTGCCCTGGGGCGACGCCGCGTTCACGCGCGCGCGTGAGGAGAAGAAGCCCATCCTCCTCGACATCGGCGCCGTCTGGTGCCACTGGTGCCATGTCATGGACGGCGAGTCGTACGAGAATCCAGAGGTCGCCGAGATCCTGAACCGCGATTTCGTCTGCATCAAGGTCGATCGCGACGAGCGTCCTGATGTCGACGCGCGCTACCAGCGGGCCGTGCAGGCGTTGAGCGGGCAGGGCGGCTGGCCCCTCACCGCCTTTCTGACGCCGGACGGCGAGGTGTTCTTCGGCGGCACCTACTTCCCGCCGGATAATAATTCCTATGGACGGCCGGGATTTCACCGGGTGCTGATGGAAATCGCGCGTGCGTACCGCGAAGAGCGCGATCGCGTGGTGACGAACGCGCGCGCGATTCGCGCGCATGTCGTGCAGACACTGAACGAGGCGAAGCCCGGCGCGGTGAGCGCCGATCTCGTCAGCGGCGCCGCCGACCAGATGGCGCGCCTGTTCGACGTGCGCTACGGCGGCTTCGGCTCGGCGCCCAAATTCCCGCATCCCGCCGCGATCGAGTTCCTGCTCGCGTGCTGGCACGACGGCAAAGGCGGATTGGCGTGGCAGCGTGAGATCGTGGACAAGACGCTCACGGGGATGGCGCGCGGCGGCATCCGCGATCACCTCGGCGGCGGTTTTCACCGCTACGCGGTCGACGAACGCTGGATCGTGCCGCACTTCGAGAAGATGTCATACGACAACTCCGAGCTGCTGCGCGCCTATCTCTCGGCGTACCAGGCGCTGGGGACTCCGCTCTTCAAGGACGTCGCGACGGGCATCGTGGACTGGGTGCTCGACGTCATGGCGGACAAGGACAGCGCCGCGTTCGCGACGTCCCAGGACGCCGACCTCACGTTCGGCGACGACGGGGATTACTGGACCTGGACGCTGGGCGAGGCGACGGCGCAACTCACAGCGCGTGAAGCCGCGGTGGCCGCGAGCGTCTTCGAGATTCAGGAAACAGGCGAGATGCACCACAACGCGAAGAAGAATGTGTTGTGGTGGAAGCAGGATCCGGCGAGTGATGACGAGTGGCCCGTGCTCCGCAGCGCGATGAAGAAGTTGAAGGCCGCGCGGGATCGCCGGAATGCCCCGTTCGTGGATCGGACTGCCTACGTCAATTGGAACGCGATGATGGCGGGAGCGTTTCTGCAGGCCGGGGCGGTGCTGGATCGGCCCGAATGCAACGCGCTTGCCTTGAAGGTCCTCCAGCGGATCTGGTCAGAGGCGTGGGATGTGGGGAGCGGGATGTCTCACGTCCTGGGCAGATCAGAGCCACGCGGGATGCTCGACGACAACGTCCAATCCGCCGCCGCGTTCCTCGATGCCTATGAGGCGACCGGCGAATCCCGACACGGCGCACTGGCGCGAACGGCTCGATCGCCACCTCGCCGCCGTTGCCGGCAGCGCCCACGACCTGGCGTTGTACGGATCGACGCTGCTGCGTGCGGTGGACTGGGCAGTGCACCCGGTCACACGGATCGAAGTCGCCGGGCCGCCCGGTGAGGGACCGGCGTGCGCGATGCACTTGCTCGCACTCCAGACGTATCGGCCCCGCAAGGTCGTCGTGCGCAAGATCGCCGAGCGTCCCGCCGCGACGGTGTGCATCGGGACCAGCTGCTCGCTTCCCGTCACCACTCCGGAGCAGCTCGCCACGCTGCTGGAGGCGTGAACCGCCGGACGCTCGGCCGCACCGGGCTCGCGGTCAGCGAGATCGGCTTCGGAGCCTGGGCGATCGGCGGCAACGCGTTCGGCAACTCGTACGGGCCCACCGACGACGCCGAATCCACGCGCGCGCTCCGCCGTGCGTTCGAGCTGGGCTGCAATTTCTTCGATACGGCGGACGTCTACGGCCATGGCCATTCCGAAGCGCTGCTCGGCGCCGCGCTGCACGACGTTCGCGATCACGTGTTCATCGCGACGAAAGTCGGCGGGAACTTCTACAACCGCGACATCCATATGGACTTCACGCCCGCCTACCTCCGCTTCGCCGTGGAACGCTCCCTCGAGCGGCTCCGCACCGACCGCATCGACCTGCTGCAGCTGCACAATCCACCGATCGGCCTGATTGCCGCGCGCGCGACCTACGAACCGCTGGAAGAGATGAAGCGCGAAGGACTAATCCGGTTCTACGGCGTATCGGTGCACCCGCCCGAGGAAGGCGTGGCGGCGGTCCAGGCAACCATGCCGGACACAGTCCAGATCGTCTACAACTTGGCGCGGCGCGAAGCCGAGGACACATTCCTACCCACGGCGCGGGCTGCGAATGTGGCCATCATCGCGCGCGAGCCGCTCGCGAACGGGCTCCTGACGGGACGCTACGACGCCGACAGTTGCTGGGACCGTAGCGACATCCGCAGCCGCATGCCGCGGCCGTACGTCGCGCAGCTTTCCGCGCTGGGCCAGCGCGTGCGCGAGCTGGCCCAGCAATCGGGAATAACGGCGGCGCAGCTGGCGTTGAAATTCGTGCTCGATCGCGGGGAAGTCGCGTGCGCCATCGTCGGCATGAAGACGGTGCGGCAGGTCGAGGAAAACCTCAACACGGGGATGTAGATGCCGAATAAGAAAGCGGTGATCGAAACCAAGAAAGGCACGATCGAGCTGGAGCTCTTCGCCGACGAAGTCCCCGGCACGGTCGCGAATTTCGAGAAGCTGGCGAACTCGCAGTTCTACGATGGAACCAGGTTTCACCGCGTGATCCCGAACTTCATGGTCCAGGGCGGCGACCCCTACTCCAGGACCGGCAAGGGGCCGGTCGGGACGGGCGGCCCGGGTTACACGATCAAATGCGAAACGCAGAAGAACACGCACAAGCACGTCGCGGGCACGTTGTCCATGGCGCATGCGGGCAAGGACACGGGCGGCAGTCAGTTCTTCATCTGTCATTCGCCGCAACGACATCTCGACGGCGTGCACACCGTATTCGGGCAGGTCACGAAGGGGATGGACGTCGTGAACGCAATCAAGGGAAACGACGAAATCACATCGATTCGCGTCTCGTAAAGCGGAGGGGGAGGTTTTGTGGTCGGTCTGCTCTTGGCACTGACGGTGGTGGTACAGGACTCGGGCGCTTTTGTGGCGAGGCTCGGTAACGACACGCTGGCGATCGAGCAATACACGCGCACCGCTACGCAGCTCCGCGGCGAGTACGTGATCCGCACGCCGCGGAGCCTCCATCGCATCTATAGCTTCGACCTGAATCCAGACGGCTCAATTCGCCACGTGGAGATCGTGACGCACAACATCGGCGGCGGCCCCGGGCCGATGGAGACGAAGAACTCGGTCGACTTCTCCGGCGATACGGTGATCATGGTGTCTCCACGGGGCGACAGCAGCGTGACGACGAAGCTCGCGGCTCCCCGCGGCACGTTCCCGTTCCAGTTCTACGTCTACGGCCTGATGGAGCAGATCGGCCGGTGGGCACGCGGTACCGGGAAGGATAGCGTCCGGTTCAGCGCGCTCTACTCTGCCGATCGAACCAGCGGCGGCTACATCCGCAAGCGCGGCGGCGACACACTGGTGTTCATGTTCGATCAAGGCCAGCTCGCGGGCGTCGGACCATTCACGTTCCGGCTCGATGGGCAAGGCCACATCACCTGGCTCACGGGAAAAGGCAGCACGCTGCAGGTGGAAGTCCAGCGCGTCGCATCCGTCCCGATGGCGCAGGCCACGCAATCCTTCGCGAGCCGGCCGCTGGGCCAGCTCTCGGTGCGCGACACCGCGCGCGCCAGCGTCGGGGGCGCGGAGGTGTGGGTGGATTATGGCCGGCCGCTGAAGCGCGGCCGCGAGATCTTCGGCAACGTCGTGCCGTGGAACACCGTGTGGCGCACCGGCGCCAATTCCGCCACGCAGTTCAACACCGCTGCAGATCTCGTGATCGGCGGCGCGGCCGTGCCGGCGGGCAAGTACACGCTCTGGACCCTGCCGACGCCGAGCGGCTGGAAACTCATCGTCAACAAGCAGACCGGACAATGGGGCACGGAATATCACCCCGAGCAGGATCTGGTCCGGGTCGACACCAAAGTCGAGACGCTCGCCGCGCCGGTGGAGGAGCTCGTGATTCGCTTCGAGCCTGCGGCGGCGGGAACGACGCTGACGATCACCTGGGACAAGACGAAAGTCTCCGTCCCGGTCGCGAAGAAGTAAGTGCATCTCGATTTCTCGGTCGTCGCCGACTATGCGCTGGTCGATCAGTCGGGCAAGATGTCGGTGCTCGGCATCTTCCAGCACATCTGGGTGCCACAGTTTCCGGCGATGCATCCACGCCTCCACCTGGTGCTGCGACTGAAAGGCAAACGCACCGAAGTCGGCGAGCATCAGGTGCAGATCAAGCTGCTGGACGAAGACGATGGTGAGCTGCTGGGCGGTTCGGGTACGGTGAATTTTGCCGAGCCGCCCGCCGGCGTCACGGAGATCGAGGCGGCGGCGGTGCTCGTGTTCGACGTGCCATTCCCGCGCGCCGGCCAGTATCGCTTCGAAATCACCGTGGACGGCGAGCGCAAAGCGAACGTCCCGATCACCGTGTCGCAGATGCCCCCCCCCACCGTGCCCGCGCAGCCTCCTTCCACACCCCAGGCGCCCGGTTCCTAACACACCCCCCCTGGCGCTCGGCGCGTCCGTGCGGCTCCCGGTGCTGCTCCTCGCCGCCGTGCTGGCGCTGGGGTTCAACCTCGGCGGATATCCGCTGTTCGATCCCGACGAGGGACGCAACGCCGAAGTCGCGCGCGAGATGGCGGCGACGAACGATTACGTGCTGCCGCACCTCGACGGACTGCCGTACATCGACAAGCCGATCGTTTACTTCGCGTCGGCCGCCGCGGCGATGGAAGTCCTGGGACCGACGGCCACCGCGGCCCGATTGCCGGCGTACCTGTTCACGCTCGCGACGCTGGTCGTTGTCGTATGGTTCGTCCGGCGGCGCTGGGGGCCGGACGCGGGATGGCTGGCGGCGCTGGCGCTCGCGACGATGCCGCTCGTGCTCGCCTATGCACGCACGACGATCATGGACAGCGCGCTGTCGTTCTGCACGACCCTCGCGATCCTCGCGTTCTGGGACGAGCGGCCGGTGCTCGCGTGGGCCGCGATCGGGCTGGGATCCATCACCAAGGGGCCAGTGGCAATACTGGTCCCCCTCGCCGCGCTGATCCCCTATGCCGTGCTCACCGGCCGTCCGCTGCGCCGGCTCTTCCCACTCGCCGGGCTCGGCATCTTTGCAGTGGTGGCGCTGCCCTGGTTCCTCGCCGTCTCACACCGCATTCCCGAATTCCCCCACTATGTCTTCGTCCGCGAGACATTCGAGCGTGTGACGACACGGAGTTTTCACCGCACGGCGCCGTTCTGGTATTACCTGCCCATCGTACCGGTGGCGGCATTTCCGTGGATCGTGCCGGCCCTGGCCCGCGGCAAGAACTGGCGCTGGGCGTGGCTCGCGCGGCGTGTCAATCCGCACGCGCAGGAATCGGTCCTGCTGGCCTGCTGGATCCTGGGGCCGCTGCTGTTCTTCACGCTCAATCAGTCGAAGCTGCCGCAGTACATGCTGCCCTTGATGCCGCCCTTCGCCCTTGCCGCCGCGCGGCTACTGACCCGTGACGCGACCGAGCTTGGCGGTGGGATTGGTGTGGCGCGGACCAGCTACGCCAGCATTGCAGCGACGTGCGGCGTCGCGCTCGTCTTGCTCACCGTCTGGCTGCCCGCCCCCATCAGCCTGACGCCCGCGGAACGCGCCGCCATCCCGCCCACCGCGCTCGCATTGGGAATCGCATTGATCGTCTCGGCGTTGATGGTATGGTATGCCGGGCGGCCCGACCATCTACGTCCGGCACTCGCCGTGATGGGCTATGCGCTCACCGTGATCGCGATGCCGATCGTTTCCGGCCGGCTGCTCGCCGCGGTCGGCGAGGATCGCTCCGCGGCCACGCTGGCGCGGGTGATTCAGAACGTTCGGCCGGGTGTGGAGGATGTCGAGGTTGTGGGGGTCGCGGCGTTCCCGACGTCCCTGCCCTTCTATCTGCGGCGAACAATTCCCGTTGCGACCGCGACAGGCCGAGAGCTGACGAGTACGTTCATCGCCGATTACCAGGAGCAGTTCCGGACGGACAGCGCCTCGCCGCTCAGGCCGGCCGACTACTGGCGCGCCCGTGCGCGGGACTGCCGGACACCGACGGTCTTTGTCGCGCGCGCCGACGACGCGCGGCTGCGCGCCCAGCTCGATCCGCTCGTGCCGCTGCTCGCCGTCGAAGGCCAGTACGCGGCCTACGGACCATGTGCGGCATCTTCGGCGCGATAGCGCGCGGCGAGGCGCCACTGCGCCATCCGGAGGCGCTCGCCAGAATGGCGGCGGCACTCCGGCACCGCGGGCCCGACGGCGAATGCATCGTCGGGCACGAGCGCGCGCGCATCGGCGCGCGGCGCCTCGCCATCATGGATCTCACCACCGGCGATCAGCCGTTCCAGAGTCCCGACGGCAAGATCTGGATGGTCTGCAACGGCGAGATCTACAACGCGCCCGCCCTGCGCCGCGAGGCGCAGACCTGGGGATATCCGTTCCGCTCGCGGGGCGACATCGAGAACATCGTGCCGTTGTACGACCGCTTCGGACCGGACGCGGTCTCACGCCTGGAAGGGATGTTCGGCCTCGCCATCTGGGATGAGAATCGGCGGCGTCTGGTGCTCGCGCGCGATCGGGCCGGTGAAAAGCCGCTCTTCTGGACCGAGGTGGACGGCGAGCTGCGCTTCGCGTCCGAGATCCAGGCGCTGCTCGAGTTTCCCGACCAGCCTCGCCGCCTCAACCGCAAGGCGCTGTCGCTGTATCACGCGCTCGGCTACGTCCCCGCGCCGTACACGATGTTCGACGACATCCACAAGCTGCCGCCCGCGTCGCTGCTGATCGCCGAGGGCGGACGGACCGAGATTCGCGCGTACTGGAGCGCGGCGGATGCCGCCAGCCGCCCCGCGACGCTCTCGCGCGAAACCACTACGGTGCTGCGCGACACGCTGCTGCGCGCCGTGAAGCGCGAGCTGATGTCGGACGTCCCGCTGGGCATCTTCACGAGCGGTGGGCTCGATTCGTCGCTGCTCGTGGCCGCGGCGGCGCGCGCCATCCCCGGTGAGCGCATCCACACCTACGCCGTGCGCTTCACCGAGCCCGGATACGACGAAAGCGATTACGCCGAAGCGGTGACCCACCAGATCGCCTCCGTGCATCACGTCGTCACCGCCGACGATGAATCGCTGGGCCGGGCGCTCGACGTGGTCTCCCGCTCGCTCGCCGAGCCGCTCGGCGACCCCGCGGTGCTGCCGACCTGGCTGCTGGCGGAGGCGGCGCGCGAGCATGTGAAGGTGATTCTTTCGGGCGAAGGCGCCGACGAGCTGTTCGGCGGCTATCCCACTTACCTCGGCCACAAATTCGCCGAGCGTTGGCAGCGGGTCCCGCGTCCCCTGCGACACGCCGCGCGCTGGGCCGTCGAGCGCTGGCCGTCCTCGACCGGCAAGATGACGTTGGAGTACATGCTCAAGCAGTTCCTGGGGGCGACTGAGCGGCCATGGATGGAGCGCCATCTCGCCTGGATGGGCGCGATGACGATCGCCGACGGCGTCATCGCCGAGCTGGCCTGCAAGCTCGACCGCTTCCCGCACGACGACCCGCTGAATCGCGTGATGTGGCTCGACTTCCTGACGTACCTGCCGGACGATCTTTTGGTGAAAGTCGATCGAGCCACGATGCTGGCGTCGGTCGAGGCGCGTGCGCCGTTCCTCGATCGCGAGGTGATGGAGCTTGTGCTTCCCGGGCCCTCCCGTCTCAAGGTGCGTGGCCTCACGACCAAGGCGATATTAAAGGAAGCAGCGCGCGGGCTCGTGCCGGCGGCGGTCATCAACCGCCAGAAGCGCGGTCTTTCGGTGCCCGTGGCCCGATGGCTCAACACGGGACTTGCTCCCCTGGCTGACCGCTTGCTCGACACACCGCTTCTCGCGGAGCACCGGACGGGTCGCCGCAATCACGCCCGGAGGTTGTGGCCGCAACTGATGCTCGCCTTGTGGAGCGAGCGCTGGGGGGTGGACACCAGGTGAAACGGCACGAAGCCCTCGCCCTGATGCAGGAGCACACGCAATCGCCGTCGCTGCGACAGCACATGCTGGCAGTCGAGGCCGCGATGCGGGCGTATGCCGTGAAGTTCGGTGAAGATCCGGAGCCGTGGGGCCTCGTCGGCCTGCTGCACGACTTCGATTACGAGAAATTCCCCAATCAGGACCACTCCCCCACCGACGGCCATCCCGCCTGGGGCGTCAACCTGCTGCGTTCCAAAGGCGTCTCCGAACCGCTGCTGCGCGCCGTACTGGGGCACGCGACGTATTCCGGCGTGCCCCGCGACACGCAACTGGCAAAGACGCTCTTCGCGGTCGACGAGCTCTGCGGCTTTCTCGTCGCGTGCGCCCTGGTGCGTCCCTCGAAGAGCTTTGCGGATCTCGAGGTATCGTCCGTCAAAAAGAAGCTCAAGGACAAAGCGTTCGCGCGCGGCGTCAACCGCGACGAGGTGCGCCAGGGCGCCGACGAGCTCGGCGTGCCGCTGGAGGAGCACATCGCGTTCTGTATTCAGGCGCTCCGCCCCGTGGAACCCTCGTTGGGCCTCGGAGGGTGAACCCGTTTTCGCACGCGTTGGATCGGGCGACGGGTGCACGGCCGATTCCCGGCAACCTCGTCCGCCACATCGCGATCAGCAGCGATGCGCTCGACGCGATGCTCGAGATGATCGCCAACGCAGAGCGGACCGTTCACTTCGAGAATTACATCATCCGCGACGACGCCACCGGGAGGCGCTTCGGAGCGGCGTGGTCGGAGCGGGCGCGCGCCGGCGTGCGCGTGCGTATCCTCTACGATGCCTTCGGATGCCACGGCACCGGGCGTGCCTACTGGCGCGAGCTGCGGAGTGCCGGTGTGGAGGTCCGTCCGTTTGGCCCGATCTGGACGAGCGGTCCGATCGCCGCGCTCAGCCGCGATCACCGCAAGCTGCTCGTCGTGGACGGCGAAAAGGCGATGATCGGCGGCCTCTGCGTCGGCGACGAATGGGCCGGCAACCTCGCGGCCGGGCGAGCGCCATGGCGCGACACGATGTTGGCGGTATGCGGGCCGGCGGTGGCTGCGTTGGAAGCGGCATTCGTCCGCATGTGGGCGCGGGCCGGCCGCCCGCTCCCCGAGGACGAGACCACTCCCGCGCCGGAGGAATGCGGTCCCTCCGCCGTGCGAGTAGTGGAAGGCTTCCCGGGACAGTCGCGCATTTATCGCGCGGTGCAGCTGCTCGCGGCGGCGGTGACGGAGCGGCTCTGGATTACCGACGCGTACCTCGTCGCCCCGCCGCCGCTGTTCGCGGCGTTCGTGGACGCGGCTCGCAGCGGCGTGGATGTGCGCCTGCTGCTCCCCGGCACATCGGACATCCCCATCGTGCGCATTTTTACCCGCGGCGGGTATCGCGAGCTGCTGCACGCGGGCGCGCGGATCTTCGAGTATCGCGGGCCGATGGTGCACGCCAAGACACTCGTGGCTGATCACGAGTGGGCGCGGGTGGGATCGAGCAACCTCAACGTGTCGAGCCTGCTGGGCAATTACGAGCTCGACCTCGTGGCCGAGCACGATGGCCTGACCGCGACGCTCGCGACGCAGTTTCTGCATGACATGGCGCAGAGCCGCGAGATCGTGCTGATGGCGCGGCGCCGGCTGCGGTTGCCGCCCCGGCTGGTCGCGGCAGCCGCGGTACATCCAGCCCAGGCACTGGTGCCGCCCGCCGCGGCTCCCCCGCACAAGCGTTCGCTCCGTGAGCGCCGGGCTATCGCCGCGGTTGCGTTGCTGCAGGTGGCCGGCGGCGCGCGCCGCATGTTGGCCGGTGCCGCGGCGGCAGCCTTTCTGATCGTGGGAGTGTGGCTGATCTTCTTTCCCATTGTGACCAGCACCGTACTCGCGGTCGGGGCGCTGGCGACCTCGTTCTGGCTCGCCGGGTTTGCCTTTGCCCGCCGGCGGCGCCGCCGTGAGAGCGATGTCCGCTGAGGCCCCCCCTCCCCCTCAACCTCCGGCCAGCCCTGCGCGTATGGGAAACAGCGCAGACGACAAGGACTTAGTCGCTCGGGCGCTGGCTGGCGATCGGGATGCGTTCGGCGTGCTCGTCGATCGCTATGCGGCGCAGGCGCGACGTGTCGCCCGGGCCGTGTTGGGCGATCCCGACGATGCGGACGACGCCGCGCAGGACGGTTTTCTCTCGGCACTGGTGAAGCTCGCGCAGTACGATGCACGACGGCCGTTCGGCCCCTGGCTGATGCGGATCGTCGCCAACGCCGCCACCGACCGGCGCCGCCGCCGCAACGTACGACGTGCCGAACCCCTCGACCCATCGCTGGTGGGCGGAGGCCCGCGGCCTGACACCGCGGCGATGCGGAGCGAGCTGGGGGAGCGGTTGCGGACCGCGCTGGGCGAGCTGCCGGAGCGCCGCCGGACCGCCGTCGTCTTGTTCGATGTCGAAGGGTACTCGCATGCCGAGATCGCCGGGATTCTGGGCATTCCGGAAGGCACCGTGCGATCGGAAGTGTTTCACGCGCGTCGCCGTCTACGCACGCTGCTGGCCGACTGGAAGGAGCAAGTACCATGAGAGACACACAGCCGTTCGATCATCGTCCGGATCCGGAGCTGGGCGCCGCCTTGCGCGCCGCGCTCGAGCCGAGGGATGATCACGCCGCGTTCGTCGCGCGTGTCATGGCGCAATACGAGCGGGCGCAGACCCTCCCGCCGATCCCGACGCTCGACGTGCTCGCGTCGTGGTTCCGGCCGGGCATCGCCGCCGCGGCTGCCGCGTTCATCGCGGGATTGCTGTTCGGGCGCGGCGTCCTGACCCCGGCGCCGGCGTCGATCGAGGCTGCCATGGCGCCGGTCGAGGGTACGGGGCTCGCGGCTCTGGTGACGGCGCAGGATCCACCGGATGCCAGCGTCGTGTTCGCGTCCCTTGTCGAGCAACACTAAAGAGGAAGACGAGCCATGCTGAATAGATCGAAACTCGCCGCCGTCGGCCTGCTGGCCGCCGTATTTGTGGCGGGGGGACTGGCCGGATGGGGCGGCCGCGAGGCCGTGCAACGCGACGGGCGAGGCCCGCGGCGCGGACCTGATGCGATGGTCGACTATTTGAGCCGGGAGTTGGACCTCAGTCCCGCGCAGCGCGATTCCGTGCGCGCGATCTTCGCGCGCCATCGCCCCGAGACCGATTCCCTGTGGGCGCGGGTCCGGCCACGGTTCGATTCCATCAAGGCGCGCATGCGTGCCGAGATCGACGCCCAACTTACGCCGGAGCAGCGGACGCGCCACCAGCAACTGATCGACCAGGCTGAGCATCACCGTAGGGAGCGGGAAGACTCCACCAAGGGAAAGGCCGGGGGGCACTGATGCGACAGGGTTTCATGGTGGGGATCGGGATCCTGCTCGCCGCACCGGCCGCCGCGCAGCAGACCGAAGTCACGCTGCAAGACGCAGTGCGGCGCGCGCTGGACGTGCAGCCGGCGATGGTCCAGGCGCGCGGCGACCAGAGTAACGCCGGTGCGTCGATGCGAGCGAGCATTGGCTCGTACCT
>QHUE01000102.1 GCA_003221825.1 Gemmatimonadota bacterium | reverse complement strand
GGACGAAGCGGCCGCGCTCGTGCGCAACATCACCGAGCAGGCCAGGAAGAACGCCGACCGCGAGGCGAAGAAGATCGTCGCGCTCGCGATCCAACGGATTGCCGCGGAGCAGACCGCCGAATCGAGTGTGTCGGCGGTGGTGCTTCCGTCCGACGAAATGAAGGGGCGCATCATCGGCCGCGAGGGCCGCAATATCCGGGCGTTCGAGGCCGCGACCGGCGTCGACGTCATCATCGACGACACGCCCGATACCGTGGTCGTCTCTTGTTTCGAGCCGGTGCGCCGCGAGATCGGCCGCCTCGCGCTGGAGCGCCTCATCGCCGACGGCCGCATCCATCCCGGCCGGATCGAGGAGATCGTCAAGAAGGCCAAGGCGGACGTCGACGCCGGCATCGTCGAGGCGGGGGAGCAGGCGGTCTACGACACCGGGATTCGTGGCATGCACGCCGAGCTCGTCAAGCTCGTGGGCCGGATGAAGTACCGCACGTCGTACGGGCAGAACATCCTCGAGCACTCCAAGGAAGTCGCCTATCTCGCCGGCATGATGGCGGCCGAGCTGAAGCTCGACGTCCATCTCGCCAAGCGGGGCGCGCTGCTCCACGACGTCGGCAAAGTCCTGACCCATGAGCACGACGGGACCCACGTCCAGCTCGGCATCGAGGTGGCGACGAAGTACGGCGAGAATGCGACGGTCATCAATTGCATCGCGGCGCATCACGACGACGTCCCGCATGAATCCCCGATCAGCGTGATCGTGCAGGCGGCGGACGCCATCTCGGGGTCGCGCCCCGGCGCGCGGCGCGAGGCGTTCGAGACCTACGTCAAACGGCTCTCGCAGCTCGAGACGCTGGCCTCGGAGTTCAAGGGCGTCGACAAGGTCTTCGCGATTCAGGCAGGCCGGGAAGTGCGCGTCGTGGTGACGCCGGACACGGTGGACGACGCGGCGGCGGCGCGGCTCACGGACGAGATCGCGCGCAAGATCGAGCGCGAGCTCCAATACCCGGGACAGATCAAGGTGGTCGTGATTCGGGAGACACGGGCGGTGGGCGTTGCCCGCTAATCTGATCGACGGCAATGCCGTCGGCGCGGCCATGCGGGCGGAGCTAGGCAGCGAGATCACGAAGCTCAAGAAACAGGGTGTCACCGCGGGCCTCGCCGTGGTGCTCGTGGGCGACAATCCCGCCTCGCAGGTCTACGTGCGGATGAAGGGGAAAGCCTGCGACGAAGCGAGCCTCTATCACGAGACGATCAAGCTGCCCAAGGACACGAGCGAGGCGGACCTCATGGGGTTGCTGGAACGGCTCAATGCCAACCCCAAGATTCACGGCATCCTGGTGCAGCTGCCGCTCCCCAGGCAGATCGACACCAATCGCGCCCTGCATCGCATCGATCCGCGCAAAGACGTGGACGGCTTCCATCCCGAGAACGTCGGCAAGGTCGCGGTCGGCGATCCGACAGGCTTCCGTCCGGCGACGCCGTATGGGGTGCAGCAGCTCCTGATCCGCACGGGCGTCGAGACGAAAGGAGCGCACGCCGTCGTCGTGGGGCGCTCGAACATCGTGGGACGGCCAATGGCGGCCCTGCTGCTGCAGGACGGCCCGGGTGGCAATGCTACCGTCACCGTGTGCCACTCGCGCACCCGGAACATCGAGCAGTACACGCTCCAGGCGGACATCCTCATCGTCGCCATCGGCAAGCCGGAGTTCGTGAGCGGCGACATGGTGAAACCCGGCGCCGTCGTGATCGATGTCGGCGTCAATCGCGTGGACGATCCCTCGCGCAAACAGGGCTATCGCCTGGTCGGCGACGTGAAGTTTCCGGAGGCGAAGCAGGTCGCGTCGGCGATCACCCCCGTGCCGGGCGGCGTCGGGCCGATGACGATCACGATGCTCCTCTACAACACGGTGCAGGCCGCGCGGCAGTGGGTCAGTCCCTAGACCTCTTCGCGGCCGCGTCCGCCGAGGGTGCGTGGACCGTCGCCGAAGTGACGCGCCGCGCCCGCGCCGTGATCGAAGCGGGCCTGCCGCCCCTGTGGGTGCGCGGGGAGATCGCCGGGTTCAAGGCGTGGCGCAGCGGCCACTGGTACTTCTCGCTGCGCGACAAGTCGGCGCAGCTGCGCTGCGTGATGTTCGCCAAGCAGAACTTCATGCTGCCGGCCCCCACCGACGGCATGCAGGTGTTCGTCTTCGCGCGGCCCACACTGTACGAAGACAAGGGCGACTTCCAGCTCACGGTGATGGAGCTGCTGTCGACGGAGCAGGGCGGCCTCTGGAAGCTGGCATTCGAGAAGGCCAAGGCGGCGCTCACCAAAGACGGTCTCCTCGATCCCGCTCGCAAGCGCCGCCTGCCCCCGTTCCCGCGCCGCATTGCCGTCGTCACGAGTCCCGATGGCGCCGCGCTGCGCGACATCCAAGCCGTCCTCGCCCGCCGCTGGCCCATCGCCGAGCTGATCGTTGTGCCCGCGCAGGTGCAGGGCGCCAAGGCCGAGGCGTCGGTGTGTTCGGCGCTGAACCGCATCTCACGCCTGCCGGTGGACGTCCTGGTGGTTGCCAGAGGTGGTGGCTCAGTCGAGGATCTCTGGGCGTTCAACAGCGAGCGCGTCGCGCGCGCCGTCGCCGCGATGCCCATGCCGGTGATCTCGGCGATCGGCCACGAGACCGACGTGACGCTCTGCGATCTCGTCGCCGACCTGCGCGCCCCGACGCCGTCCGCCGCGGCCGAGGCCGCGACGCCGGATAGAGCTGAAGTGCGTATTAAGTGCGACGTATTAGGACAACGTCTAGCGAGAGCGTTGAGAATTGCGTCGAAACATGTCGTGGAACGGCTCGACCGAACCGGAGATCGTTTGGTGTCGAGTATCCAGAATCGCATCGAGCGTTCCGGCGCACTGCTCACCGCGCACAGCGCGCGCCTCGATGCGTTGAGCCCGCTGCGCGTGCTGGGCCGGGGCTACGCCGTCGCACGGGACGCGGACGGGAAAATCCTCAAGCGCGTCGCCCAGCTCCCGTCTGGCAAGGAATTCCGGCTGCGCGTGAGCGATGGAGAGGTTGATGCCAGAGTTCAGTAAGCAGCTCGAGCGGCTCGAGGCCATCGTGCGCCGCCTGGAGGCGGAGGATCTCGATCTGGACGAGGCGCTGAAGCTGTTCGAGGAAGGCGTCGAACGGCTGCGGGCGGCGCGCGAGCAGCTCGCGCAGGCGGAGCTCAAGGTCAAAAAAGTTCTCGAGATTGAAAGCCCTAGCTAGCTATCTCGCGGACGCTCGCGCCCGCGTCGACGCGGTATTGGCAGCGGCAACACGCGGAGATGAGGTCGTCCGCTACAGTTTGCTCGGCGAAGGCAAGCGGCTGCGCCCGACGCTCGTATTCGCGGCACACGAAGCCCTCAACGGATCCTCCTCCGCCGGGGTTGCCGAGCTGGCGGCGGCCGTCGAAGTCGTGCATGCGTACTCGCTGGTCCACGATGATCTCCCTTGCATGGACAACGACGACATACGGCGCGGGCGGCCCACCGCGCACCGCGCGTTCGACGTCCCCCGGGCGACCCGCGCCGGCTATGACATGGTGACGCTCGCCGCGCGCGTGTTGGCCCAGGGGCTCGCCGCGCTCGCGCTGCCGCCGGGGCGGCGGCGCGAGATCTCGCTCGAGCTGTTTCGTGCGGCGGGCGCGGGCGGCATGATCGGCGGCCAGGCGCTCGATCTCGAGGCTGAAGCGAAAGCGCTGCCGATGGAGGCGCTTGAGGAGGTGCACCGCCGCAAGACCGGCGCGCTCATCGCCGCCTCGTGCGTGATCGGCGGACTCTCCGCCGAGGGAACGACAAGTCATGTCGAAGCATTGCGCGCCTACGGAGAAGCAATTGGCCTCGCCTTTCAGATCGCCGACGACGTCCTCGACGCCACGGCCACGTCGGATCAGCTGGGCAAAACGGCCGGCAAGGACGCGGCGCACGCCAAAGCGACGTTCGTAACGCTGTTGGGCGTCGGCGCGGCGCGCGCGGAGGCGGAACGGCTGGCCGCGAAGGCCGTAGACCATCTGCGGGATGCCGGGTTAGTTTCCCCCATACTGGTCGAGCTGGCCCACTACATCGTGACGAGGCCTAATTGATTCTCGAATCGATTCACGGTCCCCAGGACGTCAAGACGCTCGCGCCGGAGCAGCTGCAGCAGCTCGCGGGCGAAGTGCGGCAGCGTCTCATCGACGTCGTATCGCAGACCGGCGGTCACATCGGCGCCGGGCTCGGTGTCGTCGAGCTGACCGTGGCCCTCTGCGCCGCGTTCGACTCGCCCCGTGACAAGATCGTCTGGGACGTCGGCCACCAGGGCTATCCGTGGAAGATCCTGACCGGCCGCAACGACCGGCTCGACACCCTGCGCCAGAAGGGCGGGCTGTCGGGGTTCCTGCGGCGCTCGGAAAGCGAGCATGATCAGTTCGGGGCCGGCCATGCGGGGACCGCGCTCTCGGCGGCGTTCGGCATGGCGGCGGCGCGCGATTTGAAGGGCGAGGCGTTCAAGGTCGTCGCCGTGGTCGGCGACGGGGCCATGACGTGCGGCCTGCCCTACGAGGCGCTCAACAACGCCGGCGATTCGGGCCGCGACTTCATCGTTGTGCTCAACGACAACGGCATGTCGATCGCGCCCAACGTCGGGGCGCTTAAAAAGTACCTCGGCTCCATCGTCGCCAGTCCGATCACCGTGCGGATCCGCGAGCGCGTCAAACATCTCATCGAGCGCGCGTCGCACATCGTCGGCGGCCAGAAACTGGTCGACTTCGCCAAGAACGTCGAAGAGAGCATCAAGAATCTCTGGTCGCCGGGGATGCTGTTCGAGGAGCTGGGCTTCCGCTACTTCGGGCCGATCGACGGGCACAACATCGCGCAGATGCTGCACACCTTCGACATCGTGAAGACGCTCGGGGGACCGCGCGTCGTGCACGTCATCACCGAGAAGGGCAAAGGCTTCCCGCTGCCCGAGCCCGATCTCGAGAAGTATCACGCCCGCGCGCCCTACGATCCCGTCACCGGCAAGCTGAAGCCGGTGAACCCCGGACCCCCGCAGTGGACGAAGGTGTTCGGCGACGCGCTCACCCAGCTCGCGGCCGAAGATGCCAACTTCGTCGTCATCACGGCCGCGATGCCGTCGGGGACCGGCACGAACATCTTCCAGAAGAAGTGGCCGGAGCGCTTCTTCGACGTGGGCATCGCCGAGGCGCATGCCACCACGTTCGCGGGGGGCCTCGCGACCC
Organism: Gemmatimonadota bacterium; assembly: GCA_003221825.1. Classification (GTDB taxonomy): domain Bacteria; phylum Gemmatimonadota; class Gemmatimonadetes; order Gemmatimonadales; family GWC2-71-9; genus 20CM-2-65-7. Next base: position 14,271 of record QHUE01000102.1, on the reverse strand, counting down.
AGGGCGTGCGGCCGGTCGTCGCGATCTATTCGACGTTCCTGCAGCGCGCCTACGACAGCATCATCCACGACGTCGCCATCCAGAAGCTGCCGGTCATTTTTGCGCTCGACCGCGCCGGGATGGTCGGCGAAGACGGCCAAACCCACATGGGGCTGTACGACATCGCCTACATGCTGGCGGTGCCGCACATGACCGTCACGGCGCCGAAGGATGCTGCCGAGATGATCGGGTTGCTGCGCTGCGCGCTGCAGCACACCGACGGTCCGTTCTCGCTGCGTTATCCGCGCGACAAAGCGCCCGGCGAGGCGCCGCCCGCCGCCGAAGTGCCGCCGGTTCCCTATGGGGCGTGGGAGCTGCTGCGAAAAGGCAAGGACTGCGCGATCATCGCCGTCGGCGTCATGTGCAAGCCGGCGCTCGAGGCCGCCGAGCTGCTCGCGGCGGACGGTCTCGATGTCTCGGTGATCAATGCGCGCTTCCTGAAGCCGATGGATCGCGAGATGCTCGACGCCCTGGCGCAGAGCCACAAGCTGCTGGTCACGGTCGAAGACGGCACGGTCGTGAACGCCCCGCGATGAACGTCGGGGTCGTCGGGAACCCCAACTATCCGGATCTTGGCGCTTTCCTCGCGACGCTGCAGCAGAAGGCGTCGAGCGTGGGACTCAAGCTCTACAGCGAGGAGCGCATCCAGGCACTGTGGCCGGCGGGTGACGGCGCGGCGCCTCCCCCCATCAGCGCGGCGCCCGCCGCGCTCGACTGCCTCATCACGCTCGGCGGCGACGGCACGCTGCTCCGCGGTGCGCGTCTCCTGAATGGCGCCGACACGCCGATCCTGGGCCTGAATCTCGGCCGCGTGGGATTTCTCACGACCGCGGCGCCCGATACGCTCGACTGGGCGCTGGACGCGATCGTGCGCCATGCGTACACGACCGAGCCGCGCCTCGCGCTCCAATCAACAATTACCGGCAAGGGCGCCAAGGGGGGGGGCGGCAGGGTTGAACCCCTCGTGCTCAACGACGTCGTCGTGCACAAGGGTGGCGTGGCGCGCGTCGTCCGGCTCAAGGTGTCGGTTGACGGCGATGAGGTGGCCCAGTATTCGGCCGACGGGATCATCGTCAGTACGCCCACCGGCTCGACCGCGTATTCGATGTCGGCGGGTGGAGCCCGGTGAGCGGCTCGAGGTGCGCCGCGCCGAGCGGCCGATTGTGCTCATTCGCCTCGGCCCCGAGAGCTTCTTCAAGCGGCTGCGCAAGAAGCTGCACTGGGGAGACCTGAGCGATCGAACTCGTAAATGAGTTCCCCGCGTTTGCTTTTACGAAACAGCGAGGTCAGGGGGTGAGGCCGTGCTGACCGAGCTTCGGGTCCGCGATCTCGCCGTCATTGCCGACGTAACGCTTCCCCTCCAGCCTGGCCTCAACGTCCTCACGGGCGAAACCGGCGCCGGGAAATCGCTGGTCGTCGACGCGCTCGCCCTGCTGCTCGGGGAGCGCGCATCAGCCGACGTGGTGCGCCCCGGCGCCGAGAAGACGATCGTCGAGGGCGCGTTCGAGTTTGTCTCAGCGGTCCATCGTCATCTGCTTCCACCCTTCGCGGCGTTGGGAATCGAATTGGAGGAGGGGAGACTCGTTCTGAAGCGCGAAGTGCTGCGCGAAGGGAAGTCGCGCGCCTGGGTGAACGGTTCGCCCACCACGATCGGTGTACTCGCCGAGATCGGCGCGCTGCTCGTGGACCTGCACGGCCAGCACGAGACGCAGTCGCTGCTCCGTCCCGACGCGCAGCGCGACATGCTCGATGCATACGCCGACGCCGACGTGGAGCGCGTCGCGGTGCGAGACGCGTATACCCGCTTCAAAGAGCTGGAGTCACGCGAGGCGGAGCTGACCACGCGTCAGGCCGACGTCCGGCGCAAGGCCGACTATCTGCGGCATGTGCTCCAGGAGATCGAGCGCGCCAAGCCGAAGCTGGGTGAGGACGAGACGTTGGAGGTCGAAGCCAAGCGGCTGGCGCACGCCGAGGAGCTGGGCCGCCTGGCGCGCGAGCTGGAGGAGACGGTGGACGCGGCCGGGCTCACGAAAGCGCAGAAGATCCTGGCGAGCCTGCTGCGCGTCGATCCGTCGCTCGGCAAGTGGCAGGAGCTGCTCGACTCGGCGTTTGCCGGCGCGGCGGAGCTGGCGCAGGCGGCGCGCCTGTACGCGAGCGAGATCGAGGCGGACCCCGAGCGCCTGAACACGGTGGAGCAGCGGCGCGATCTGTTGTTTCGGCTGCAGCAGAAGCACGGGCCGAGCATCGCCGATGTGCTGGCCGCGCGCGACGCCGCCGCGCGCGAGCTCGAGCTGCTCGACACGGCGGACCTCGACCTGCGCAGCATCGCGGCGGATCGGGCAACGGCGTCCGATGAATTCGCGCGCGCGTGCACTGCGCTTACTGAGAAGCGCACGGCGGGAGCCAAGAAACTGGGGCGGGCGGTCAACAGGCTGCTGCCATCACTGGGCATGGAGGGCGGGCGTTTCGAGGCACGGCTGTTACGACGCACGACGCACGACGCACGAGGGGCAGAGGACATCGTCTTCGACGTGAAGCTCAACGAGGGGCTCGAGGCAAGACCGTTGGCCAGGGTGGCGTCAGGTGGCGAGATCTCGCGGCTCATGCTGGCGCTGAAGGTGGTGCTGGCATCGCACGACGTCGTCCCAACCCTGGTGTTCGACGAAGTCGATCAAGGTATCGGCGGTGAGGTGGGCGGCCGCGTCGGCGAGGCGTTGATGGATGTGTCGCGTGAAGGCCGTCAGGCGCTCGTCATCACGCACTTGCCCCAGATTGCCGTGTACGCCGACCAGCATCTCGTGGTTGCAAAGGGAAAGAAGGGTGGCCTGGCGACGAGTGACGTGGAGGTTGTGGAGGGTGAGGGGAGGGTAAAGGAGATCGCGCGGATGTTGGGCGATGCCGACATGGCGACCGCGCGGCGCCATGCGATCGAGCTGCTCAAAACGGCCAGCGAGAAGTCCGCATCACAATCCGGAACACCGACGCCACCGGTACGAGCCCACCCGAACCGCTGACCGTCTGCTCGAACGACAGGCTCCCTTCGACATCCGATCCGACGTAGGTCATGGCGAAGCCCAGGCGCACCCAGCGTACTCCTGTACCGGCGTCGAGCACCGCCGCGGAGACGGGCGTGCCGAGCCGCGTCGCGACATCGACGGAATCCTGCGCCGACCGGTAGGTGTAGCGGTCGCGCGTTTGGGTGTAGTAGCCCGCCGTGAATCCCACGCCGAATTCCCTGGAAAAGCGATACAGCGGTGCGACATCGACACCGAAGTAGTCTCCCGGATCCCAGTCGAGCGTGGCCAACGCGGCGCGCGGGAGCAGCAGCACCGACTGCGGTCCCACGCGGCGCGTGCGCGTCCCCGGTTGTTGGCGCGTGCCGCGCACCAGCGCGTTGAGCCAGAGCCGGTCGAACAGCGTCAGCTCCTGCGCGATCTGAATCTCGATGTCGGTCTGATGATCGCCGGTGGAGAGGTCGAACAACCCGTTGGGGTCGTCTTGGTGACCCGTCGGCAGCCGCACGACCAGCGCGCCACTGAGCGCGTAGTTGCGGGATTCCACAGCGCGGTACTTGGCCTCGACCTCGACGTCCCCCGCAAAGTAGTGCAGCCGCCGCGTGGTGTTGGCGATAGGACCGAACGCGTAGGTCGTGTCCTGGAGCAGGGAATCGAGCGCCTGGGCGGCGCTATCGGGTGCCGGCTTGCCCGCGCTGTCGAGTGGAAACGCGGCACGCGCGTTCACGCGCACCAGCGGCACGCGGACCCCGACGGCGAGGCGATTCGTGATGCCGAAGTCGAGGCCGAACGACGTGACGCGTCGTTCGGAGTGGACGAACACCAGGGCGGGGAGCGACGCGCCAATCCGTTGCTCGTGACCGCTGTCCGTGAACTCGCGCTCCCACGTCGTGATCACCGGCTCGAACGTGAAGCGCAGCGCCCCGGCGCGCGGCGTATCGGTGCGCGGGCCAGCCTGTGCCTGTGTGACCTGGGGCAGCAGTGACGAGACCGCCGCAAGCAGAAGCGGCAACGGGATTGCCGTTGCCGCCCTGTACCGCTCGATACCCCTCATTACCAGTTAGTACCGCCCGTATCGCTCCGAGTTCAGGGGATCGGCGGAATATTCGTCGTATAGGCCGCGTTAATGGCGAGCCGCAGCTTCTGCGCGAGCAGCCGATGCGCGGCGGCGCTCGGGTGGATCCCATCACAGCTAAACGCCAGCCCAAAGGGGTTGGAGGCGCACGGCGCATTGAAAGCCGGGAAGAACGCGACCTGGGTCGGAATGACGCGCAGCGAGTCGAGCGCAGGATTGGGGTCGACGTAGGTCCAACCGCGCGCCGCCGCCTGCGCGGAGATGTAGGTGTTGTACGCCGCGACCGTCGTAGTGAGCTTGACCAACTCGGCGGGTTGGATGGTCTGGGGTTCGTTGCACGTCAGCGTTCCGCCGCCCGCAATCAGTGCTCCTCCCAACGGGAATGGCACGAGGACGGAATCGCCACGTGGCGGCGCACACGTCGCTGCCGCCGTGAACGGCCCGGGGATCTGCCCCGCCGCATCGAGCACGTAGTATGTCGACCCGTACGAGAAGAATGGGACACCGTTCGCCGGCGGTTGAGTCGGCGGTAGCCCGGTGCGATTCGCGACGCTCACGAGGTTCGCTACGCCGATCAGGACAACGCCCTGTGGGCCGGCGGCGTCGATCGAGTCCAACATCGCGTGGTAGTTGACCTGGAACGTCGCGACCGGTGTGATGAGCGTGCTGTCCCCCGCGTTGGCAGAGTTCGTGGCGGCGCCCAGTACGTCGTTGTTACCGATCCAGACCGTCACGAACGTCGGCTGCGCCCGCTCCATCATCTGCGTTTGGGTCAGGCCGCCGAGGAAGAACTGCGTCAGCGAATTCGCGTTCGAGGTCGGGTCGAGGTTCTTGTAAATGTCGATCACCTCGGCACCGGGCACCGCGGTGTTGCTGATAAAGGGCGGCGGGGGATTGGGAATCTTGCGCAGATAACACGACGTTGCGGTACTCGGTGGGTAATTGGGCGGGGTCAACCGAGTTTGCGTAAACACGTTCGTGAACGGCGGCGGGCACCCCGGCTTGTTCAGCAGCGGCGAATAGAACGGCGATCGCATCGCGCGCGCGAGCAGCACGGCATACGATTGCAGCTGCGTGCTGTCGTTGATTCCGCCCGATTGGAAGCCCGCGGTGATCGAGTTTCCCATCGAGACGTACCGGTCGAACAGCGCATCGACCGGTGTGATCGCGTACGGCCGGATCAGCTCGTCGTTGTTGCAGGCCGCAGCAACGAGGACGAGCCCGAGGACCGCGGCCGAGTATCGAGTGGTCCGAATCATGAGTCGCCGTTCCTCAGAAAGTGATGGCCACACCGGCCGCGAACAGATGGGCCGAGAATTGGTAGAGACCAGTGTTGCCCCAGGCAAGGTTCACCGTGCCGCGCCGATCGCTCTGTTTTATGAACTGATACGCGAGATCCGCGTGCCAATGCGGCGACAGCGCGATTCCTGCGCCGGCCGTGAATTCGTTGCGCGAGCCTTCGGGGAGCAGCGGCGTCACGAACTGCGGCGGTGAGGCCGCGGTGTGATACAGGTAGCCGCCGCGCAGCTGGACCTTCGCGCTGTACTGGTACTCGGTGCCGAACCGGAAGCCGTGCGTGTCCTTGTTCTGCGGACGCAGGGCCAAGTCGGGCGTGCCGGCGTTGGCGAAGTTGATGTCGACGTCGTTGAACCAGCCCCACACGACGTACTGATAATCCGCCATGACCGACCACGCGTCGCTGACCTTGTAGGCGAAGCCCAACGTTCCCTGCGGCGGCATGGTGATCGACGTCGAGACGGCCCCGTTTGATAGCGGGCCGCCGGGCGCGAACTCCGGCGCGAGCACCGCATCGACCGGCGTGCCCGTCGGCAGCGGCCCGACGGCGACCGGGAGAACCAGGCCGGTCGCGATCGGCGCGAACTTGGCGTCGCCGTCGTAGTCGATCCGTTTCCGCGTGAGCCAGTGCCCGCCGATGCTCAACTTGTCATTCACCTGCAGGATCGCGCCGAAGTTCACGGCGAATCCGCTCCCGCTCGCGTCGAGCGTGGCGTCCGCGAAGTCGGTGCCCGTCGCCACGCCCAGCATCGCGAATGTCGTGCCGACCGGCAGGCCCGCCGGGATGCGCAGCGCATCGGGGACCAGCTGGGTGGACAGATCCGCCCGCTGGCGCAGCTTGAGGTGGCTGGTGATGTAGGCGACGCCGAACCCGAACTTCAGCTTCGGGCTGACCTGATAGCCGATCGTCGGCTGGATATAGATCGAGCGGATGTTGGTGTTGTAGCCGAGGAAGCGGCCCGCGAAATTGTTGGCATCCCACTTAGTTTCGAGGCCGTACGGCGCGTACAACCCGATCCCGGCCGTCACCTTCGGGCTGACGGCGCGGGTGATGTAGATGTTGGGAACGGGGATCAGCGGGTTCTTGAGGTCGCTCTGGGTGTCCAGGAAGTCGTCGGTAAAACTGCCTTGCGCCCCGATCAGCGTCACGCCAGCGCTGACATGTGTGCCGGCGAGCCCGGCCAGTCCGGCGGGACTAAAGTAGATGGCGGAGCCGTCCGCGCAGGGCCTGGCGGCGGTCACGCCGGCCCGGCCCATCGCGCACGTGTTGTGCTCGTACACGCCAAACCCTTGCCCGGCGAGCGGGCGGAGGGGCGCGGCGACAAGCGCAGGGGCTCCGGCGAGCAGCAACAACGCAAACCGCCGCATACGCATTCTCCAAACGCAGAATTAGGTAGATGGTGAATCCGGCCGCGATACGGTAGCATTGCACCGATTCAAAGTCAAACTCATGCCACGACCCGCGATAGACCTGTTTCGCAAAACGTTTGGGACAACACCTAGGGCTGCGGCGTCGGCCCCGGGTCGCGTCAATCTCATCGGCGAACACACCGACTATAACGGTGGTCCGGTCCTGCCGATTGCCATCGCGCAACGCGCGACCGCGGCGATCGGCCCCGGTGCGCCCGGCGACTCTGGAGTCCTCGAGGCGGTTTCGACGCGCGACAACAGCGTCGTGCGTGTCAAATGGCAGGAGGAGCTGCCCGAGGGCTGGGCCGCCTACCTCGCCGGCGTGTTGCGGGAGTTGTGGTCGCTCGACGTGGTGCCCCCCGATGGCTCGGTGCGCATCGCGGTCGCGTCCGACGTGCCGATCGGGGCGGGGCTGTCGTCGTCCGCCGCACTCGCCGTCGCGGCGGCGACGGCGCTCGCGCCATCGCTCGCGCCGCGGCAGATCGCCGGGGTCGCATTCCGCGCCGAGCACGACCACGTCGGGGTGCGCTGCGGCGTCATGGATCAGACGATCTCGGCGCTGGGGAAACGTGGTCACGCGCTGCTGTTCGAATGCGCGTCGCTCGAGGCGACCCAGATTGGCTTTGGCGCGCGGCTGCTCCTCGTGGACACCGGCAAACGCCACGATCTGTCTACCGGTGGGCTGAACCAGCGTCGCGCCGAGTGCGAGGAAGCGGTGAAGCGCCTTAAAATCGAGCTGCCAGAGCTGGCCTGGTTGGCGAGCTGGCCGGTGGAGTGGTTGCCGCGCCTCAAGCGCGCGCTGCGTGAGCCGCTGCGCTCGCGGGCGGTGCACGTCGTCAGTGAGACCGCGCGCACGCGCTTCGCCGCGCAGCTGCTGCGGCAAGGGAAGCTCAAGCAATTCGGGAAGCTGCTGTATGAGTCTCACGAATCGTGTCGGCGCCTGTACGAGTGCAGCTCACCCGAGCTCGACACGGTGGTTGCCGCGGCCAAGCGGGCCGGTGCGCTCGGGGCACGACTGACCGGAGCAGGGTGGGGCGGCGCCGCGATCGTGCTGGTGAACAAGACGGACAAGAAGACGGCGCCGGCGATCCAGCGCGCGTTCGAACGCGCCTACGGCAGGCCGGCGCCCATCAGCGAGGTGCAGGCATCGGCCGGAGCCCACGCCGAACGGCTCTACCGGCAGTAGGCTCGGGCCGTCACCGGTCAGAGCAGGCCGATGTTGAAGGGAGCGCTCTCGGCGCTGGTCGCGCCCGGCGCGCTCACCACCAGTGTGTAGCCGTTCCCGATCTGGTCGATGCTCAAGTCCGAGAACGTCGCGACGCCGTTCACCACGGGGACGGTCTTCGTCCCCGAGAGCGTGCCACGCAGCAGCAGGCCGCCGTTGTGCCCGATGGTGATCGATACAGAACCGGTGAAGTCCGTGAGCGGATTCCCCTGGTCGTCTTCGACGGTGGCTTGCACAGCCGGCGCGATCGTGATGAGGGGCGGCGTGGTCCTGGGCTGGACGGTGAACACGAGGTGCGTGGTGGCCGGGTTGAGCGTGACCGCGGTAGCCAGCCAGGTGCCCGGCGAGCTGGCCTGATCGAAGAACCAGGTCCACTGCGGATCGGCTACGCCCGCGGCGTTGCCCTGCACGACGTACTCCGCATCGCCTTTCATCTGCGGGTCTTCCGCTTCGTTGACCGTGGTGAAGCCGGGCGGCGTGCCAAGGCCGACCAGACGGTCCGACATCGTGACGCCGAATGCCAGCGCGCCCGCGTTGACGGGGATGGCGCCGGGATCGGCGATCGTTTGCGCCGCACCGGAACCCGATGCCGAATGGTGCGTACCCAAGGCTTCCGCGTCGACCAAGCTCACCCCACTCCACGCCGAGAGCAGGACCCCGCCGTCGGGGATGGGCGTCGAGAAGATGGCGTGCACCGCCAGGATCGAGTCGGTGGCGGTGCTCGCGTCCGGAAAGCCTCGCACGTTGGTGGCGACATAGGTCGCCATCGAAATGCCGGCGGACGTGACGTAATCGACCAACGTGTAGGTGTTCCCGACGGGCGTCTGCGCAACGTCGCTCAGATGGTCGGTTACGGTGGTGATGGTGTTGGTCGAGCCGACCCAGAAGAACGTGGCCACGATCGCGTCGCCCACGTGGGGGTTCTGGGGATTGAACCCCTTTCCCACGTGGCTGCCCCCGTTGCTCCAGGGCATTACGTCATTGAACGTGCCATTTTGTTGGTCGAGAGTAATGCCCGACGCCGCGGTGACCGCGAACGCCGGCGCGCCCAGTCCGTGCGGCGGGGGACTAACGGCGTCCCGGCAGGCCGCTGCGAGGAGCGCGAGGGTGAGCAACAACCGCTTGTCCATGACCCGCCCTTTGTTGAGTGAGTGCTGGAAATTGGTGTTTTGTGATGCAAGGCTCGGGCCAGTCGAGGTGAGAGGACGCACCGATGCTTGGCGAAACGTTTCCTACAGTCCGCAGGGTACCTAAATGCGGTGCCAGCGCATCGCAGATGCGACCCCGCCCCATCGAGTCTTCGGCAGTCCGGTATTAGTCTCGATGGAACAAATGGAACTAACCCTTACGAGCCAAGGCCACACTGATGGATCGAGTGGGTCATTGGACATTGAACATTGATCATTGGACATTCCGGAGGCGGCTCGGGTGGCGAAATTGGTAAACGCAAGGGACTTAAAATCCCTCGGGGGCGACCCCTTGCAGGTTCGATTCCTGCCCCGAGCATAGCCCGTCTCTTGATGTAGACCTTGTCATTACACACCTTAGGAGCCTTCCTGACAGGGATATCCGGTGCGTTCACCCTTGGTCGCCGGATTAGCGGCGGGCTTGCTCGGCAGTGTGGCAGTGGGCTGTGGGTTGACCGATGTCTTCGATCCGCCCGGTCCGGCGGCGGCCATCGTTTTAATCTTTTCCGATAGCGTCCTGGCCGTCGGCGACACCATCCCCCTCGTCGTCGTCGTGCACACCACCGCCGGTGATCTCGCCAATCCCCCCCTCCGCGTGACCTCGCTCGACCCCACGCTTCTTCAGGTGAACACTCGAGGGGATACTTTGATTGCTCTCAGCCAGGGGCGCGCTCTGCTCGACGTGCAGCTCGTCAGCTCAATGATCACCGGCGCGGCCCCCGATACCGTGTACCCCATCCGCGTGCATCCCTAGTGCCCGAAACCGTGAAATGCTTCGGCTGCGGTGCAGCCGTGCCGGAGACGTCCCGCTTCTGTGGCAACTGCGGGCGCCTGGTCGTGGATCCCAATACCAGCACCATCGTGGATGAGACGGCAGCAGAAGACACGCTGCTCGACCGGCTCCAACGCGTGCTGGCCGGTGACTTCGAGGTCGAGCGGGAGCTCGCCCGGGGCGGCATGGTGATCGTGTTCCGGGCCATCGACGACCAAGCGAAGCGTGCCGTCGCCCTCAAAGTGCTCTCGCCCGAGCTCGGCCTGACGCCGCGCGCCGCCGAACGCTTCAAGCGGGAAGGGCGCATGGTCGCCGAGCTCGAACATCCGAACATCGTCCCGGTGTATCGGGTTGGGCAGATCGGCGGGATCCTGTTCATCGCCATGAAGTTCGTCGAGGGCCGGTCCCTCGACGAGATTCTCGACGCGCAGGGCCCCCTGCCGGTGCCGGCGATCGTGCTCGTCCTGCAGGCCGCCGCGCGGGCCCTGGCTTTCGCGCACGACCGCAGCATCGTCCATCGCGACGTGAAGGCAGCGAACATCTTGATCGATCGCGATGGGCGCGTCATGGTCTCGGATTTCGGCGTCGCGCTGCGTGCGTCCGACGTCACTCTCACCCAAGATGGAGCCGTGATCGGGACCCCCGGATACATGAGTCCGGAGCAATGCGCCGGGCAGCGCGCCACTCCCCAGGGCGATCACTACTCCCTCGGCATGGTGGCATTCCAGATGTTGACCGGCACGCTGCCATTTCAGGCCGACACGCTCGCCGGGATCATGCATCACCATTTCTTCACACCGCTTCCCGACGTCCGCGTGGCCCGCGACGATGTCCCCGCTGATCTCGCCCGGATCATCGAGCGACTCACGGCGAAGAAGCCGGCGGATCGCTATCCCACGACCCGCGATCTCATGACTGAGCTCGAGTCACTCCAGTTGGGCGCGGCGGCGCGGCGCGAGGCCGAACAGCTGCTCCGGCGGCTCGCTAAGGGCGACGCGATTGCCGCCGTCACGACGCGCTCGCTCCCCGCGCTTCCCGACACGCCGACGGTGCCGTTCGTCTCCGCAGCGCCCCGCTCGATATTCTGGAAGCAGCGCGCCTGGGTGGGTGCGGCGAGCGCCGTTGTCGTCCTGGGGCTCGCCGGCTGGGTCGTGTTTCGACCCGCCACCAGCGACGGGAGAGACTCCCTCGGCGGCGGTGTCGTGCGGGAAGACTCTGTACTGCCGCAAGTGGCTGCGCCCGCTCCGGCCCGCCCCCGTCCTCCTGTCACCGGGCTGTTGCGGCTCCTGACCGCACCGAGCGACGCCGAGATCCTCATCGACGGCCGCGCGCGCGGCACGGGTGCTGTGCTCGACTTGCCGCTCGCGGCGGGGAGTCGCCGCCTGCAGATCCGAGAGCGGGGGTACATCACCTTCGACACGACCATCACCATCTCTGCCGATAGCACCGTTTCTCTCGGCCGCATCGCCCTGCGGGTGTCCGAGCAGAAGCCTTGAGCCGGCGCGCGGCCACACTCGGGCTCGCGTTCCTGCTCGTCGTTCCCACCACCACCGCCGCCCAGGCGGGCACCGCCGAGCTGTTGCAGCAGGCGCGTCAATTGTACGAGCGGCTGGAGATCGAACGCGCGCTCCCGATCCTGCGTCAGGTCGTGTCGCCGGAATGGCCACTCGAGGTGACGAACGCGCAACGGGTGGAGGCCTATAAGTACCTCGGCGCCGCGCTCGTCCTCAAAAGCAAGCGAGATTCCGCCGTTCTGTATTTCCGGGCGGCACTCGAGCGCGACGCGTTTGCCGATCTCGATCCGGCGCAGTTCACTCCTGCGCAGCTGGGCGCGTTCGCGGCGGCGCGGCGGCTGACGTTCTCGGTGGGCGCGCGGCCCATTCCAGAAACGCGCCTCGATCCGCGCACGGGACGATTGTCGGTGACCGTGGTGACGACGCATGCAGCCCTCTTGCGCGCTACGGTGCGCGCGCTCGGCGGCACCGCGTACGTGGTGCTGTATGACGGGCCGAACGATGGCGCGCGCGAAATCGGCTGGAATGGATTGGGGCCGGATGGTCAGCTGGCGTCGCCGGGGCGTTACGATCTCACCGTAGTCGGGCGCAGTCAGCTCACGGCGCAGACCGATTCGCTGCGCATGTACCTGGATCTCCAACACGACGTCGAACCGCTCGAGGACACGCTGCCGGCGTTGGGAGCCGGGGAGTTGCTTCCGGAACGGTACGCGGAGTCCACCGCTGGGAACGACCTCCTGAAGACGTTAGGCGTCGCGGTCGGTGCGCTCGCCGTCGGAAGTCTGCTCGGGAACGACCGGCTCGGAACGGGACGCGAGGGCCCGATCATGGCCGGGGCGGCGACCGTGGGCGGGATCGCCGCCTTCTCCTACCGGCGCGCACACCGCGCTATACCGGCCAATGTCGCGCTCAACGACGCCCGCCGCGCCGCGCGTGACGCCGCGAATTCGGGCGTCCGCATGCGCAATGCCGACCGGGTCGCCCGCACGATGCTGCTGATCACACCGGCGAGCGCCCCGGTGGTGCGGCCGTGAGTGCGTCGGTCCGCATGCTGTTTCCCCTCCTGCTGCGCAGGTCGGCGCCGCGGCGCAGTTCACGCCCCTCTCGTGGCTGGTGCTCGAGAGCGGCGTCACGGTGCGCAGCTTTGGCACGGTGGTCGCACGGCAGCGGTGGACCTTGATCCGTGCCGGGGCCGAGGCTCGCGTCCCGCTCAGCGGCGAGACCTTCTGGGCCCTTGGCCGCGCTCACCTGCTGCCACTTGTCCGCGTCAACGGCCTGCCCAACGCCGCGACGGCGTTCGATGCCGGGACAGGACTTGGCTATCAGCGCGGCCGGCTGCTTTTCGAGGTCGCGTACACGCTGGAGCGCTGTGATTTCCCGTCGCAGGGAAGCACGCGTCGCAGCGAGCAGCTCGGCACGCTCGCGTTTCGTGGAGGCGTGCAGCTGCGATTGCATTGAGCGGCCGACCGAATACCGCGTGATCTGCCTCACCCTGTCGCGAACCTTCCACGCCGGATCTGTGTAGTTAGGCCGAACTTCCTCCAGGGAGCAGCGTTCGCATTTCGGGCCGCACATCGCGTCCAACTTTGATATCAACGAAACCGCCATCGGCGCGCAGGCGCATCTTCCGATCGCGCGCGCCGTGGAGTTCTGTCCGACCCGCGCTCGCTGCTGTACGTCGAGCTCCGCGGACTCTTTCACAACGGCTCGGCGTTGCAAGGTGCATTCGGGATCAACATCACCTTGCGCTGACGCCCGTCCGGAAGATGTCAACGCCAAATCCCATGCAACCTTTCGGGCTATCGGTGCGTCTTACCCTCTGAAGATTCGCACCACGTCTCTAGCTGAGAGAGGATGCAATGCGCGGCCTGACCCTGCTGACAGCGACGATCCTGACCTTCGGATACGGCTTCGCCGCCCAAGCCGCCATGACCGTGGACCGAGCGGAGACCTACCGCCGCGTGGCCCGGACGGTCGACGTCAGAGACCCCACCGCAGACGCGAACCGCGTCTGGTACGGTGGCGTGCTGCCCCCGGTAACCGTCGAAACGACGGCCCAACCGAAATGCACCCTGATCTGAGCCCCTCAGGGGCCTTTCCCACGCGCCGCCCGCCCCGTTGTGGCGGGCGGTCGCGCATTGGGGCGAAACTTGTAAGATTGAAGCTGCGTACCAACCCTTAACCATGGACATGTCTTTGGATCAGACCGCACCCGCGAAAACCTTCTGGCGCACGTGGCGTCGCGAGATCGTTCGCGGCGGCGTGCTCTTCGGTTTGGTCGTGGGGACCGGCTTGTTCATCCGCAGCGTTCGCATCCACGTCCCCTCGCCGCTCGGCGCCCTCGGCTCGTTCGGCGATTTCAATTGGGGCGATGGCGACGGCGGCGATCTCTTCGGCCGCGGCCGCCAAGTGGGCGATCCGTGGGAATACCGCGTCCTCCTCAAGCCGACGCAGCACGTCTGGATCCGCAACACGAACGGTCCGATCGATGTGGTCGCAGGAACTGGCGACAGCCTCGTGATCCAGGTTGAGAAGAGCTGGCGCACGTCCGATCCGCAGTCGGTCCAGCTGATTCCCGTCCTCACCGAGCGCGGCCTGACCGTCTGCGCGGTGTGGGAAGCGAGGGACACCCGCTGCAACGAGGGCGGGGACTATCGCATCAATGGCCCCAAGAAAAACGACGTGGCCGTGCGCTTCACGGTGCAGCTGCCGCGCAGCGTTCCCGTCGATGCCTCGACG
>QHUE01000262.1 GCA_003221825.1 Gemmatimonadota bacterium | reverse complement strand
AAGATGATGATGTCGTCCACACGGTTCAGGAACTCCGGCTTGAACGACTGGCGCAACAGCTCCGTCACCTTCGTCTCGGCCTGCTCCCACGCGACGCCGCCCGTGCCCGCCTCGATCAAGTACTGCGAGCCGATGTTCGACGTCATGATCAGCACGGTGTTCCGGAAATCGACGGTACGACCCTGCGAGTCCGTCAACCGGCCGTCGTCGAGAATCTGCAGCAGCACGTTGAAGACATCGGGGTGCGCCTTCTCGATCTCGTCGAACAGGACGACCGAGTAGGGCCGGCGCCGGATCGCCTCGGTGAGCTGCCCGCCTTCCTCGTAGCCGACGTATCCCGGCGGCGCGCCGATCAGCCGGGCGACCGCGTGCCTCTCCATGTACTCCGACATGTCGAGCCGCACGAGCGCGCGCTCGTCGTCGAACAGGAACTCGGCGAGCGCCTTCGCGGTCTCCGTCTTGCCGACACCCGTCGGGCCCAGGAAGATGAATGACCCGGTCGGACGGTTGGGATCCTGGAGCCCCGCGCGCGCACGCCGCACCGCATTCGCGACCGCGGCCAGGGCCTCGCGCTGCCCGATCACGCGCTGCCCCAGCTCATCCTCGAGCTTGAGCAGCCGCTCCTTCTCGGACTCGAGCATCTTCGTTACCGGGATGCCGGTCCACTTCGACACGATCTCCGCGATGTCCTCGGCGTCCACCTCTTCCTTGAGGTACTTCTCCTTCTTCTGAATCTCGGCGAGCCGCTTCTCGAGCCCCTGAATCTCCCTTTCGATCTGCGGCACCTTGCCGTAGCTGATCTCGGCGGCCTTCTGAAGATCGCCGCGGCGCGTCGCCTGCTCCGCCTCCAGGCGCAGCTTCTCGAGCTCCGCCTTCTTCGCCTGAATCTTCTGGATCGCGTCCTTCTCCGCCGTCCACTGTGCCTTCATGGCGTTCGACTTCTCGCGCAGCTCGGCAAGCTCCTGCTCGATCTTCGCCCGGCGCTCCTTGGATGCCTTGTCTTTTTCCTTGGCGAGCGCAGCCTGCTCGATCTCGAGCTGCGTGATCTTGCGCTCGACCTCATCGATCTCCTGCGGCAGCGAGTCGATGGCGATGCGCAGCCGCGCGGCCGCCTCGTCGACCAGGTCGATCGCCTTGTCCGGCAGGAAGCGGTCGGTGATGTAGCGGTGCGAGAGCGTCGCGGCCGAAACGAGGGCGTTATCGGTGATGCGAATGCCGTGATGGACTTCGTACTTCTCCTTGAGCCCCCGGAGGATCGCGATCGTGTCTTCGACCGACGGCTCGCCCACGAACACCGGCTGGAAGCGCCGTTCGAGCGCCGCGTCCTTCTCGACGTGCTTGCGATACTCATCGAGCGTCGTCGCGCCCACAACGTGCAGCTCGCCGCGCGCCAGCGCCGGCTTGAGCATGTTGGATGCATCCACGGCGCCCTCTGCCCCTCCAGCTCCAACCAATGTATGGAGCTCGTCGATAAAGACGATGTAGCGGCCTTCGGTTGCGGTGATCTCTTTGAGCACGGACTTGAGCCGCTCCTCGAATTCGCCGCGGTACTTGGTGCCCGCCACGAGCGCGCCGATGTCCAGGGCGATCAGATGCTTGTTTTTGAGCGAATCGGGCACGTCGCCGTTGATGATGCGCTGTGCCAGCCCTTCGACGATCGCCGTCTTGCCCACCCCCGGCTCGCCGATCAGCACCGGATTGTTCTTGGTCCGGCGCGACAACACCTGCATCACGCGGCGGATTTCTTCGTCGCGGCCGATGACGGGGTCGAGTTTGCCCTTGCGAGCCACGTCAGTGAGGTCGCGCGTAAAACGCTGCAGCGCCTGATATTTGCTCTCGGGCTCCTGATCGGTGACGCGATGCGCGCCGCGGACCCCTTCGAGCGCCGCCAACAGGTCTTTGCGCGACACGCCGCTCGCGGACAGCAACTCGCGTGCGGTGGTGCCCTTTTCTTCGGCGAGAGCCAGCAGGATATGCTCGGTGGACACGTACGCGTCGCCGAGGGCTTTCGCGTCCTCGTCGGCGCGGTCGAGCACCCGCGTCAGCTCGCGCGACAGCGTCGGATCGGCTCCGCCCGATTGCTTGGGGAACCGCTCGATCTCGCGCTCGGTCTCGGCCTGGAGCTGCGTGACGTTGAGCCCAGCCTTCTGGAGCAGCGGGACGACAATGCCCTCGTCCTGCTGCAGCAGGGCGTAGAAGAGGTGGGCGTCATTGACGACCGGATTGCCTTTGGAGCGCGCTAACGCTGCAGCCTGCTGGAGAGCTTCGGCCGCTTTGACTGTCAGTCTATCTGGTTGAATCATGCTTGGCCCTCTGGCAATCTATGTGCCCTAGAAAGATGCCAAAATTGCAGAAGCGGCGAAGGGTGGCGAAGGGCGGCAAAAGCGAAGCGGCGGCGAGGGCTTCTGCCGCCCTGCGCCGCCGCTGTACCTGCCGCCGCTTTATCTGCCGCCCTTATTTCATCACAATCATTTTCTTCGTAAATCGCCTTCCGTCCACGATCAGCTGATAGATGTAGACGCCCGACGCGGCTGGATTACCCGTGTTGAGCACGTTGCCGTCCCAGTACGCACTGAACGCGCACGGAGACGTTCCTGCCGTTCCACACGTCAGCTCGAGATCCGTGAGCGCTTCGCCCGTGCCCTGGAGAATCGGCACGGCGACCAGCTGCGCCAGCACGTTGTAAATCTTGAGCGACACCCTCGGCCGATGACCATTGGCAAACAGATCACCGTTCAATGTGAACGGGATCGTGGTCGCCGGATTGAACGGGTTCGGGTAGTTTTGCTTCAGCTCGACCAGCGGCGCGGGCGGTGTTTGCCCCAGAACTCCTTCGCTTCCCGCGACTAGCCCACCCCCGAGCCCCCCTACCAGCACTGCCCAGGCGTACAGCTTCATCTCACCGACTCCTCTGCGAACGGAAAAGATGCGTTAGACCGCTCTCCTTGTTGGTACAGGGCGCAAGAGTTGATGCTGCTCAACAAAAACTAGGAAGT
>QHUE01000261.1 GCA_003221825.1 Gemmatimonadota bacterium | reverse complement strand
CGCCCGCTCGCCCTTCTCGGCGAAGATCATGGCGATCGGTTTTCCCTCTTTGCGAATCAGGATCGTGTCGATGTCGACAAACCCCGTCTGCAGGCGCTCGGCCACCATGCGGCCCACCGTGCTCTTGCCTGCGCCCGGCAGTCCAATGAGCACGAGGTGCCGTTTCACGACGCCGCTCCTTTGGGCGTGCGCGCGCGCACCTGCGCGAGATACGCGTCCACGTTGCGCTTGAGCTCGCTCAATGCGTCCCCGCCGAATTTCTCGAGCAATGCCTCGGTCAATACGATCGCCATCATGGCCTCGGCAATGACCCCCATAGCGGGCACGGCGGTCACATCGGAGCGCTCCGATTGCGCCTGCGCCGGGCCACCCGTCTTGAGATCGACCGTCTTGAGCGGCGACATCAAGGTGGAGATCGGCTTCATCGCGACGCGCACGACGAGCGGCTCGCCGGTGCTCATCCCGCCCTCGGTGCCGCCCGCGCGGTTCGTCGCGCGGCTGAAGCCGGGCATGATCTCGTCGTGGACCTCCGAACCCTTGCGGCGGGCCGCCTCGAATCCGAGGCCCAGCTCCACGCCTTTCACGGCGGGAATCGACATCAGCGCCTGCGCCAGCCGGCCGTCGAGCTTGGTGTCCCAGGACACATGCGAGCCGAGCCCCACGGGAACGCCGAGGGCTACACACTCGACGATGCCGCCGAGGGTGTCGCCGGCCGCCTTCGCGGCGTCGATGCGACGAATGATTTCGGCCTCTGCGTCCTTATCCAGGCAGCGAACGGGACTCTGATCTGCGGCGTCGTTGATGTGCGCCGGGAGGGCCGCAGCATGCTGCGCCCCTACATTTGCGGTCACGCCCCCGAGCTCCGCGACGTGCGACCCGATTTCAATGCTGAACTCGCGCAGCAGTTTCTTGCAGACGGCCCCGCACGCGACCCGGGCGACGGTTTCGCGGGCGCTGGCACGCTCGAGGATGTCCCGGGCGTCGGTCCGATCGTACTTGAGCGATCCTGTGAGGTCTGCATGGCCCGGCCGCGGCCTGGTGACCTGGCGCCGGCGCCCCAGCGGATCGGGTGTCGCATCCGCCTCGGGCGCCATGACGTCCTGCCAGTGCTCCCAGTCGCGGTTCCAGACGAGCATGGCGATGGGGGAGCCGAGGGTTTCGCCCGCGCGGACGCCGGCCAGCCATTCGATGCGGTCCGATTCGATCTTCATGCGGGCGCCGCGGCCGTAGCCGCCCATGCGCCGCTTCAGCTCGACGTCCACGTCGGCGGCGGAGATGGGGAGCCCCGCGGGGATGCCTTCGAGGATCCCCACCAGGCCGCGGCCATGCGATTCGCCCGCCGTCGTGAACCGGAATGTCATCTCACCCCCCACCCCCATAACAGCCGAGCCCGACCTCGGTCGGGCTCGCGCATGCAGCACCCGGGCCCAAAGGCACCGGCCTCACTTGATCGGAAGCGGCGGCCCCCACATCGGCTTGGACGGATTCGGGTTCGGAACCACCTGCAGCTCGATCATCACGAGGCCGGCGGGCGTCACCCCGAACAGCCATTGCCGCGTGTTGGCCAGATTGCGCGCGACGCGCAGCGGCCCGATGATCGGATCGCGCACCACGATCGTGCCGATCTGATTAAAGAAGAAGGTATCCCACACGTCAATGTTGCCGTCGGCCCGGGCCGAGAACGCGATGCGGTCATTGGGGTTGCCGGTGCCGCCGAAGGTCGGCGTGCCGGGGTCGCCCGCGAGGAAGGCGTGATTGTAGTTCATGTCCATCCCGAACGCACCGAGCGGCGCGGGCGCCGTGCCTTTGAGCTTCATCCCCTCGTCGAGGAAATAGATCGAGTCGGCGCGGACCATGTTCGTGCCGCCGTTGAAGTTCGTGGCGATGGAATGGATGTTGACGCCGGTGTTGCTGATGAAGTCGCTCACATCGATCGACGGTGTCATGCCGCGGTCGAGGTGATTCTCGCCCGAATCGGACGTGAAGCCGAAAAAATTGGGGTCAGTGGCACACGGTGCCAACATTGGGTTATCGTGGATCAGCGGCGCTTTGGTGGTATATCCCATGACCCGCGCAAACTTGGTCGTGATGGTCCCACCCTCGCCGATGATGGCGTGGGTGAAGTTGCCGGAGTTGCGCACGTAGGTCGAGTCGCGGAGTCCGAACGTCGCGAGCTCGATCGTCACGCCCGTGCATGCGGTGAGGATGACTTTCTGTTGGTTGTAGGGCCGGCCGCGCCGCAGCTCGATGCGCAGCGTGTCGCGGCTGTCGCTCGTCAGCGTGCTGTCACCGGCAAGTTCCCAAAAGAGGTGGCCGAAGAGCTGTGCGGTATCGCTCGTGTTGATCAGCTTCTCCATCCGCAGCGTGGCGCGGTTCACGAACGGCGACGTGCTGCTCAGCGTCGGCGTCGTCGAATAGATGGCGAAGATGGAATCCGCGTGGCAGTTCGGCGTCCCGGACGTCACGCGGCATACGGTGCCGACGTACTGCGGCCGGTCCGAGACATCGAACACGATGATTTGTTCGCGCAGCGGCGACAGCAGCACCTTGTACGTCTCGATCAGATAGTCGGGAAGATCCTGCCGCCAGGCAAGCCGCCGCACACCGGTGCGTACGTCGATAATCGACAGCTCGAGCCCGCCCGCGTTCGCCACGACGATGGAGTCGCCGTAATGGCCCAGCGTATCGCGCGGCCAGA
>QHUE01000260.1 GCA_003221825.1 Gemmatimonadota bacterium | reverse complement strand
GATGCGACTTCGCCGGACACGCTGCTCGCCGGGACCGGCCGCTCTTCCACGGGGAAAATCGGCGTCCCGGTCGTTCGGTCGAGCACGTACAGCATCCCTGATTTCCCGGTCTGGAGGACTGCCGGGATGGTGGCGCCATCGTGCGTCACGGTAGCGAGCGCGGGTGGAGCGGCGTTGTCGAAGTCCCAGAGGTCGTGGTGCACCGTCTGAAAATGCCACACGACCTTGCCCGTGGAGGCGCGCAGCGCGACGATCGAACTGGCATAGCGGTCTTCACCAAGCCGCATCCCGCCGAAATAATCCGGTGCCGGACTCGACGTTGGAAGGAACACGAGATCGCGCGCGGGATCGGCGACAATCACGGACCAGACGTTGGCGGCGCCCACAATCCGTGCGGCACCGTTCTGCCACGTCTTGAAAGCCGGATCGGCCGAGTCCTGGGGTACTGGATCGAACGTCCACTTGAGCCCCCCGGTGCGCGCATTGTATGCGCGCACTTCGCCGCTCGCCGGCGCCAGGTTGGTATTGTCCGCGACTGCCGAACCAGTAATGACGAGGTCGCCCACGACCGCAGGGGGAGAGGTGACCTCGTAAAAGGCGAACTCGTCAGGCGCCACTCGCAGCCCTTTCCGCAGATCGACGACGCCCCCAGCGCCGAAGCCCGCGCACGGCTTTCCTGTTGCAGCATCGAGGGCGACAAGCCGTGCGTCGATCGTCGCGG
The DNA here is from genome assembly GCA_003221825.1 of Gemmatimonadota bacterium. Lineage (GTDB taxonomy): Bacteria > Gemmatimonadota > Gemmatimonadetes > Gemmatimonadales > GWC2-71-9 > 20CM-2-65-7. The sequence continues at coordinate 2,226 of QHUE01000260.1, read as the reverse complement.
CGATGATGCGTCGGGCGCAGGACGCGCCCGCAGCGGCGCGGCTGTCCCGCCAGATGCTCACGCCACGGCTCGCGAAGTCGCCGTAGCCGCGATGCGGGTTTACGCCCGCGTCGTAGCGCCAGCGCTCGGCGCCGGTGGCCGGATCGAGCGCGGCGACGATGCCGGTCGGCGTGATCACGTACATCGTGCCGTCCACGACGATCGGCGTGACTTCGAGCGCCGGAGGCCGGTGCGACATGCTCGACATGTCGGGGATGCCGGTGTGATACGTCCACGCGACCTGCAGCTGCGTCACGTTCTGGCGCGTGATCTCGGTCAGCGGCGAGAATCGTGCACCGCCGGGATCTCGGCCGTACACCGGCCAGTCTCCCGGAGCCTGCAGGCTAACGGCGAGCAGCAGAGTCAGCATCGATCTCCCCCGTGATGGTTTCGCGCAGGTGGCGGAACTCGGCGTCGCCGCCAAACCCGAAGATGCGCTCGATAATGCGTCCCTGCTTGTCCAGCAGGACGGAGTAGGGCAGGCCGCGATAATGATAGACTGACTTCATCCGCCCGCCGCCGACCAGAATCGGAAACGGAGGATGAAACTCGGCGACGAATGCGCGCATCTTGCTCTCGCTGACATCATCCGAAATTGCCGCGATGTCGAAGTCGTTCCGATTGAACTCGCGGTGCAGCTGCGCCATGTGAGGAAACTCGGCGCGGCACGGCTCGCACCAGGACGCCCAAAAGTTCACGAGCGTGACCTTGCCGCGATAATCCTCGAGCCGGACCGGCTTGCCGCCGATGTCGGGAAGCGCGAAGGACGGCGCGAAGAGGTCGCGTCCGTGGGTCGGCGCCTGCGCGAGGAGCGCATTGGGATCGAGCACGCGCATCGTCCCACGGCGGTCCACGGCGACGGCGGTCGCCCGTGTCCCGAGGGCGCGGGTCGTGACGATGCGGCCGCTCGCCGGGTCGAGCACGTCGAGGCGCAGGCGGGTCGCGGCGGAGTCTTCGCCGCCGAGTATGTAGAGGCGTCCATCCGGCCCGACCGCCACGGCGATGTTCACCAGGGCATGCGCGACTCGAATCTCGCGCCCCTTCGGCGGCAAGAAGTGCGGATCTGGCTCCTCACGGAACAATCCGCGCTGTGCCCGCCACACCGTCGCGCCGCTCGGGTCGAGCTTCAGGATCTCGTCGCGCACCAGAGGAGCGAAATAGATCGAGCCGTCCGGCCCGATCGCCACGGCTCCCGCGTTCGTGAGCTGGGCCAGGTAGGCGACTTCGGGAACGCGGGTCACGCCCAACCCGCGGGTCGGGCGGCCGAGCGTGTCCAGGAGCCAGAGCAGCGGCTGGCTGCCGTCCTCGCCGACGAACTGGACCAGGTAGGGCGAGCGGGCGGCGACGATCCGATCGGCCCCCCCTCCAGTGGCGTATAGCGACGCGGGAAACGGGCTCTCCCACTCCCGCGCCGGCTTGCCCGCGGTGTCGAACACCACCGCTTCGCCGGTGCGCTCGGTGACAAGCAGCTGGCCATGGAGCGCCGCGACGGCCATGGGTGTGGCGAGCCGCGGATTGACGATCGTGCGGACGACGTGCAGGGCGCCGTCAAAGCCCACGAGCCGGCTGTGGTCGGGATCCGACGCCCAGGAGAGGGCTCCGACGCGGGCCGCGGGGGAGCGGCCGAGGAAGAGGAGGGTGAAGCCGCTGGGGACAGGGGCGCGATGGCAGGCGGTCAGGGCCAGCATGGCGATCGCCGCCCCGGCCCCCGCCCCCAGCAGCCGGCGCATCAGGTAGCGGCAGCGATCGTCTTGATCTCGATCGTGTGCATGCCGTGGCTCATCCGGTGCACGCCGGTGACCTTCACCTGCCCCTCGGCGAACGGCGCGAGCTTCGCGTTCTGCGGGTCGCCGGGTTTGGAGCTCACCGGCATGTAGATCGTGCCGTCCGCGCTCAGAATCGCGAGCGCAACGCCCGCTTTGGCGCACGCGTCGGCGCACTGTTTGTGGCCGGCGCCGGAGGCGCCCATGGTCGTGTAACAGTTGACGTCGATCACCTGGCCGGTGAGCGTCATGTCGTTACCCGCGTTCGCCGCGGGCGCCGCGGGCGCCGCGGGCTTCGGCTGTTGGGCTGCGAGCGGCAGCGCGCAGATGGCGAGGAACGCCGCAGCTGCGAGGGTTCGCTTCAGCATTTTGTACCTCCGTGATGGTGGTAAGGACATTACGTCCGAAACCTCATACCCGGAAC
>QHUE01000101.1 GCA_003221825.1 Gemmatimonadota bacterium | reverse complement strand
GGAATGAGCGAACAGGTGGGGGCGGCGGGAGCTCACGCGACGACGGGCACATATCTGCGAGTCGCGGCGATCCTCGTGATGATCACGCTGATCGAGGTGGGCGTGTTCTATGTGCCGGCGTTCCAGACCGTACTCGTGCCCGTGTTGCTCGTGCTGTCGGCGGTGAAGTTTGCGTTGGTGGTGATGTTCTACATGCACCTCAAGTTCGACAATCGGTTCTTCGCGTTCCTGTTCGGCGGGCCGCTGATCCTGGCGCTCGCGGTGGCGGTCAGCCTGCTGTTCATCTTTTATGGAGCGGTGCGGCTACGGAGCTAAAGAATGTCCAATAATCAATGTCCAATGATCAATGATCAATGATCAATGATCATTGGACATTGATCAATCCGCAGGCAGTTCCAGCCTGGAATCGTTGGGATCTACACCCGAGCGTGGTGGCAGGGCTGGCCCTTCTGGGCGGGCTTTACGTCTTTCTAGGCGGTCTCGCGTCGGCACGACGGCACGTTGCAAGTTTTCTCGGGGCGCTGGTCGTGCTCTTTCTTGCCTTGAATGGGCCGTTGCATAACCTCTCCGATACCTACCTCTTCAGCGCGCACATGGGGCAGCATCTGCTGCTGACGCTCGTCTTTCCCCCGCTCTTGCTCTACGGCACGCCGGCGCATGTCATCCGGCCGTTGCTGCGCCCGCGCTGGGTGATGGCGTTGGGTCGGGTCGTCACTCGGCCGCTGGCGGCGGCGCTGCTTTTCTCGGGCCCGATTGTGATCTGGCACGTGCCCGCGCTCTACGAAGCCGCGCTCCGCCACCACAACCTCCACATCGCCCAGCACCTCGTTTTTCTCACGACCGCCGTGCTGATGTGGTGGCCGGTGCTCTCGCCGGTTCCCGAGCTGCCGCGGATTCCGCACCTGTTGCAGATGCTCTACCTGTTCCTCTTGGGCATCCCGATGTCGATCACCGGGGCGCTGATTACGCTCTCGGACTCTGGTCTATACCCGTTCTACGCCGCCGCCCCGCGCGTGGGCGGGTTGTCCGCGCTCGAGGATCAGCAGATCGGCGGGCTGTTGATGTGGGTGCTGGCGCACGCCCCACGCCGCACGTTATTCTCCGTCTTCAGTCTCTCCGAGCGGATGTCGCCGGAGCTCCTCGCCAATCCGGGGATGCTCCCGCCACAAAAAATAGCCCATGCCAAGCGCCGCCAGGCCGTTGCCGATCGCCACGCTCCACCAGGCGAGGTAGCCCAGCAGCGGTTTGGCCAGCAGCGCGACCAGGATATAGAAGCCCACCTCGAAGAAACAGAATCCGACGATGACGAGGAAGAGCGTGGAAGGGGCGTATTCGACTTCCGCGGCCAGCGCGGCCGCGATACAGCCGACCACGACGAAGGCGCTCACGTGAATCATCGTGTAGCCGAAGATGCGGGCGGGTTCGATCACGACCGCGCTGGGATCGTGCGCGCCCCAAAACACCGCGCTGCCGAGCATGGCGGGCGTAAAGAGCGGCTGTCCGTTGATCGAATCGACGACGAGGAACCAGGCGGCGACGACGGCGGCGCCGATGCAGCCGGCGATGAAGCCTTCGCGGAGAATGCGATTCAAGTCCATGGCGGCCCAATATATCGTCGGGCCGAGTGCGTGCTAGATTAGGGCCCCATGATCGTGACCCGGCGTCCGCTCTTCTACGGGCTCTGCCTGCTCGTCGGCGCGCTGCTGTTTGGGGGCGCCGGTCTCATGCATCCGGTCCTGTCCGGCGACGGTGCCGCGCAGCTCGCCACCATCGCGCAGACGGGCGGCTGGCGTCTGATGCACTGGGCGCTGCTGTTCGGCCTCGCGTTTATGTACGCCGGCTTGGTCGGCGTGGGCCTTCGTCATCACGATACCGCGGGTTCGACACCGGCTCGTGCGGGCGCGTTGATCGGGGCGTTCGCGTTCGCGGTGTGGTCGCTCAATATCCTGTTCATGGTGGGCGCAGGCTGGCAGCTCGCCCACGCCTACACCACATCCGATACGGGGTTGACCGGCACGCACGCGGTGTTTGTCTACGACATGCTCCATCCGATGGGACTCGCGGCGGAACGGCTCGCGACGTTCATGCTGGGGCTCGTGGCCTACACATTCGGCTGGACAATACGGAACGGCGCGATCTGGCCGAAATGGCTGGCGTGGATGGCGTGGGGAGTGGCGCTGGTGGACGGCGCGCCGTCAGCCACAGACTGGACGCTAGTTCGCGCGCAGCCGGACGACGCGCTGCAGCCATCCGTCCGGAGTGCTGTAGAGCACCGTCAAGGTGACGATGTCGCCATGCTTCACGCCCGCCAGCGCTTGACGCAGCTCCGCGCGCGACCCCGTCTGGATTCCGTTGACCTTCAAAATGATGTCCGGATTCCCCTCGCTCGCGTCCGCGAGACGCTGATAGGCAGGTCCATCGGGCGATACCTGAGAGACGATCAGGCCGCCTCCTGAGCGCATCACCTGACGCAAGTCCTGGTCCCGCACGTTCTCCTGCGACAGCGGCTCGACCGAGATTCCCAGCGTCTTGTCCATCGGGCCGGAGTCGCGGACGCTGCCGCCATCTTCGTTGCGGGACACTTCCTCGGGTTGGCTCGAGGGGGCAGCCGTGAGTCGGACCGGCAGCGTCTTCCGAACGCCGCCCTTGCGGACGACGGTGATCTGCACGACGTCGCCCGGCTTCTTGAAGCCGATGCGCTGCATCAGCTGCGCAATCGACTCGATGGGCTGACCGTCCACCGCGGTGATGACGTCGCCCTCCAGAATGCCCGCGCGTTTGGCGGGCGAATCGTCCGGCGGTGTGAACTGGTTCACGACCACACCACGGATCTCCGGAAGCTTTGCGTCTTCCGCATCTTCCGGCGTGATGGGCCGAATCTGCACGCCCATGACGGCGCGCTCGACGTGACCAGTCGAAATCAGCTGCGTCATGACGGTGCGGGCGAGGTTGACCGGGATGGCAAACCCGTACCCGTTATTGTATCCCGTCTCACTGGCGATGGCGGCATTGATGCCGATGACCTCGCCACGCACGTTGACCAGCGGTCCTCCCGAGTTGCCGGGATTGATCGCGGCGTCGGTCTGAATGAAATCCTGAATCGCGTAGCGGCTCGAGTTGAGCCCCGAGAGGACCCTCCCCTTGGCGCTCACGATCCCCGCTGTGACAGTGAACGTGAAGGCCTCGCCCAGCGGGTTGCCGATCGCCAGCACCCACTCGCCGATGCGCGTCGAGTCGGCATTGCCGAGGTGGACGGTCGTAAGACCGGTGGCGGGGATCTTGATGACCGCAACGTCCGTCAACGGGTCGGTCCCGATGGTACGGGCAGTGAACTCCCTGTTGTCGAGCAGCCGCACCGTCACGCGGTCCATGCCCTGGACGACGTGGTTATTGGTGAGGATGTAGCCGTCCTGCGAGACGATGAAGCCGGACCCCGAGCCCTGCTCGATCTGGGGGCGGCGGGGGATCTGGAAGAAATCGTCAAACCCGGGCGGCAGGCGGCGGTTCGACACGCGCTCGCGCCGTTCCGACTTGATGAATACCACCGCCGGCTTCACATGCTCGGCAACGGAGGCGAATGCGTCGCCCAGATCCACGGCCGCTTTGGCCTGCGGCAACGGCCGGCTCGTATCCTGCAGCACCGAGCGCACCGCCGCTTCTCCGCGCGACGGGAGCCGGAACGCCGAGGCGAATGCCAGACCGAGGGCAAACGCCATGGCCACCAGGGTGCCGAATTTCAACCAGTCTCGCGTCTTCACCGACATCCGTTCCCCCTTTTAAGACTTCTTCGATTTATCGTCGTCCATGATCTCGTAATCGGCGTCCACGACCTTCTCGTCCTTCTTCGCTTCGCCGCCCTTCGCCGCCCCTTCGCCGCCTTCCGCCGCCCCTTCGGCAGCGCCAGCGCCACGCGACGCGGCGTACAGCGACGCCCCTGCCGCTGAATATGCCTGCTGCAGCTCGTCGAGCGCTTTGCTGATTTCGTCAGCATTACCGCTGCGCAACGCCTGCTGCGCCGCCTGAATCGCCGCGTCCAGCCGGGACTTGAGTCCGGCCTCGAGCTTCTCGACCCAGTCCTTGGACTCCTTGGTCACTTGGTACACCATGTTATCGAGGCGGTTACGCTGCTCGATGACATCGCGCCGCTTCTTGTCCTCCGCCGCGTGCGCTTCGGCGTCCTTGACCATCTTGTCGATGTCCTTGTCGGCGAGTCCGGACGACGCTTCGATCCGGATCTTCTGCTCCTTGCCCGTCGCCTTGTCCTTGGCGGAAACGTGCAGGATGCCGTTGGCATCGATATCGAACGTCACCTCGACCTGCGGGATGCCGCGCGGAGCCGGCGGAATCCCGGTGAGCTGGAACTTACCGATGGTGCGATTGTCCTGCGCCATCTGGCGCTCGCCCTGCAGCACGTGGATCTCCACCGTCGTCTGATTGTCCTCCGCCGTCGAGAACACTTCCGACTTCTTGGTCGGAATGGTCGTGTTCCGCGGAATCAGCACCGTCGTCACGCCGCCCAGCGTCTCGATGCCGAGCGACAGCGGCGTGACGTCGAGCAGCAGTACGTCCTTCACTTCGCCGGCGAGTACGCCACCCTGAATCGCGGCCCCAATCGCCACGACCTCGTCGGGGTTCACGCCCTTGTGCGGCTCCTTGCCGAAGAAGCTCTTCACTATCTCCTGGACCTTCGGCATGCGCGTTTGGCCACCGACCAGGATGACTTCGTCGATGTCGCCCGGCTTCAGCCCGGCATCCGTCAACGCCTGCTGCATCGGCGGCATGGTCCGCTTCACCAGATCGTCCACCAGCTGCTCGAGCTTGGCGCGCGTGAGCGTCAGGTTCAGATGTTTGGGGCCGGATTGGTCCGCCGTGATGAACGGCAGATTGATCTCCGTCTGCATCACCGTCGACAGCTCCATCTTGGCCTTTTCGGCGGCTTCCTTCAGCCGCTGCAACGCCATCGGATCCTTCGACAGGTCGATGCCCTGGTCGCGCTTGAACTCGCCGACCAGCCATTCCATGACACGCGCGTCGAAATCATCGCCGCCGAGGTGGGTATCCCCATTCGTGCTCTTGACCTCGAACACGCCCTCGGCGAGCTCGAGAATCGAGATGTCGTACGTACCGCCGCCAAGGTCGTAGACCGCAACCTTCTCTTCCTTCTTCTTATCGAGACCGTAGGCCAGGGCGGAAGCGGTCGGCTCGTTGATGATCCGGACCACGTCGAGCCCCGCGATCTTGCCGGCGTCCTTGGTCGCCTGGCGCTGCGAGTCGTTGAAGTACGCGGGGACTGTGATGACCGCCTTCTCGACCTTGTGGCCGAGGTAGTCTTCCGCCGTCTGCCGCATCTTCTGGAGGATCATGGCCGAGATCTCGGGTGGCGCGTACTGCTTGCCGCTGACCTCCACGGCGGCCAGTCCGTTCTGGCCGCGGAGCACCTTGTAGGGCACGCGCTTGATCTCTTCGCTGACCTCTTCGAAGCGCCGTCCCATGAACCGTTTGATCGAGAAGATCGTGTTCTGCGGGTTGGTCACGGCCTGCCGCTTGGCGACCTGCCCAACGAGCCGTTCACCGTCCTTCGTGAAGGCGACCACCGACGGGGTTGTGCGCCCGCCTTCGGCGTTGGGGATGACGACGGGATCGCCACCTTCCATCACGGCGACAACGGAGTTGGTCGTCCCGAGGTCAATACCGATGATCTTCTCAGCCATACTTTCAGCTCCTGATAGGGATTTGATGCGGACCAGATGCTGCGGGTCGCAGAGGGCAAGCATCGTGCCCGTTTTCGCTGCCAATAAGGCAGGCGGTTTGGCGCTTAACCGCCTAGATTCTGCCTCATGTTTCCGTACAAAGACGAGAACCCCACGGAGCGGCCCGCCGTCATCACCGTCGCCATCATCCTCGCGAACGTCCTCGCGTTCATTCTTGTACAGGGAGCCGGGGCGCAAGGACCACTGGCCCGGTCGGTCTGTGACCTGGGGCTAATCCCCGGCGAGATCCTTCAGACCGCCAAGCCGGGCAGCGGGGTGGCCCTCGCCCCAGGCATGATCTGTTTGGTCGACGCCGTGCCGAAGTACTGAACGGTGATTACGTCGATGTTCTTGCACGGCGGCTGGTTCCACCTGATCGGCAACCTGCTCTCTCTGGGGGTCTTTGGAAACAACATCGAAGACGCGACGGGGCACGGAAAGTTTCTCGTCTTCTATCTCCTGTGCGGCATCGCGGCCGCGGCCACGCAAACGTTCGTCAGTCCCCATTCCGTCGTGCCCATGGTGGGCGCCTCGGGCGCGATCAGCGGCGTGCTCGGCGCGTATTTGCTGCTCTACCCAAAGGTGCGCGTGCACACGCTGATCATTCTGCCGATCTACATCACGACCGTCGCTCTGCCCGCCTGGGTCATGCTCGGCTATTGGGCGGCGCTGCAGCTGCTCGGCGGGCTCGGCAGCCTCAGCGAGATCGAGAAGGGCGGCGTCGCGTTCTTCGCGCACGTCGGCGGCTTCATCGCGGGTCTGGTGCTCGTGCGCGTGTTCGCCTCGGATGAGGTGCTGCGACGTCGTCCGACACAGCCCGCTCAGTACTACCGCTACCGCTCGAACTGATCCCACAGCGCCGGCAGGCGCCGGCGCAGCTCATCCCGCACCGCACGGAAGCTCGCCAGCTCTTTCGGGTCGGGCAGCGGCCAATGCAGGCGACGGACCTGACCCGGCACGACCGGGCAGATCTCCTCCGCACAGAGCGTCACAATCGTGTCCACAGCGTCGAGGCGGATGCTCGCCAGGCCCTTGGCGCGCTGCGTCGAGATGTCGATCTGCTGTTCGGCGAGTGCCTGAACCGCGAGCGGGTTGACCGTTCCCGGATCGGAGCCCGCGCTCAGGAAGTGATAGCCCTGGGGCGCCATCGCTCGAGCCAAACCCTCGGCGATCTGGCTGCGCGCGGAATTGCGTACGCATAAAAACAGGATCGTGGGCATTGATTGGTGTCAGGTGTCTGGTGTCAGAGGTGTCCTGCCCTGAGACCTGACACCAGGCACCTGTCCTGGCGCATCAGGCCCCATCTTCAGCATGGTGTTTGATCGACTTGCCCTCGACCAGGAACACCACGTCCTCGGCGATGTTGGTGGCTAGGTCGGCGACGCGCTCGAGGTTCCGGCTCACCAGGAACAGCTCCATCGCCGTCCCGATGATGTGCGGGTCTTCCATCATGTGCGTGAGCAGGATCCGGAACATCGACGCGTGGAGCGCGTCCACGCTGTCGTCGCGGCGGCAGATGGCGCGGCCCGCCTGCGCGTCGCCGCGCACGAACGCATCCAGCGCGTCCGCGAGCATCGTGCGCGCCTGCCGCGCCATCTCGAGCAGCTCCGGCTCGGGGACGATCGGCCGGCTGGCGAGCAGGCGCTCGGCCGATTGCGCGATGTTGACCGCGTGATCGCCGACGCGCTCCAGGTCGTTGGAGATCTTCATCGCGGCCGTGAGAAAGCGGAGGTCGCGGGCCATCGGCTGCTGGGTGGCCAGGAGCCGAATCACCGTCTCCTCGACCTCCAGCTCGAGATGGTCGATCTCCTTATCACCCATAATGACCTGACTCGCTTTTTCGCCGTCCCGCTGCAACACGGCCTCGACCGCCGCGCCGAGCGCCGCCTGCGCTTCACCCGACATGTTGAGCAGCGCGACTTTGAGTGCGGAGAGCTCGTCGTGAAAATGGCGATGACTCGTGGCTTGCGCGTTCATCCAAACCTTCCTGTGATGTAGGCTTCGGTCCGCTCGTCGGTGGGTCGGGTGAAGACCTGTTGTGTCGTGCCGAACTCGACGAGATGTCCGACGTAGAAGAAGCCCGTGTAGTCCGACACGCGGGCTGCCTGCTGCATGTTATGGGTTACGATGACGATCGTGTAGGTCTGTTTCAGCTCCACGAGGAGCTCTTCGATGCGCTGCGTCGCGATCGGATCGAGCGCGGAGCAGGGCTCGTCCAGCAGCAGCATTTCGGGCTCGTTCGCCAGCGCGCGCGCGATGCAGAGGCGCTGTTGCTGGCCGCCGGACAGCGCCGTTCCGGGCTCGCGGAGCCGGTCCTTCACTTCGTCCCACAGCGCGGCCTGGCGCAGCGCGCGCTCGACGCGGTCGGGCAGCTCGCGCGGCGGCGCGAGTACGTTCAGGCGCGGTCCGTAGGCGACGTTGTCGTACACAGGTTTGGGGAAGGGATTGGGCCGTTGAAACACCATCCCGACGCGCTGCCGCAGCGCGACCACGTCAGTTCCGGGAGCGAAAATCGACTCCGCGTCGAGCTGGATGTCGCCGCTGTGGCGCACGCCCGGCGTGAGGTCGTGCATGCGGTTGATCGAACGCAGGAAGGTCGTCTTGCCGCAGCCCGACGGACCGATGAGCGCGGTGATCGCGTTCGTGGGAATCGCGCACGAGATGTCGTGCAGCGCCTGCGCCGGCCCGTACCAAAAGATGTAGGCTCGCGACTCGAGGACGGCCGTCGTTTCGTTCATCCGAATCTCCCGGTGATATAGGCTTCCGTCTGCTCGAGCTTGGGCTTCGTGAAGAGCTCGTCGGTCCGCCCCACCTCGATCAGGCTGCCGAGATACATGAACGCCGTGTAGTCGGACACGCGCGCAGCCTGCTGCATGTTGTGCGTCACGATCACGATCGTGTAGAGCCGCTTGAGCGCATGGCACAGCTCCTCGATGCGCTGCGTGCCGGCCGGATCGAGCGAGGCGGTGGGCTCGTCGAGCAGCAGAATCTCGGGCTGCGGCGCGACCGCGCGCGCGATGCAGAGGCGCTGTTGCTGGCCGCCGGAGAGGTCGAGCGCGCTCGCGTGCAGCCGGTCCTTGACTTCGTCCCACAGCGCCGCCTGCTGCAGCGCGCGGGCGACCGCGTCGTCCATCTCGGCGCGGGGGCGGCGCCCATTCACCCGCAGCCCCGCCGCCACGTTGTCGTAGATCGACATCGTTGGGAATGGCGTGGGCCGCTGAAACACCATGCCGACGCGGCGCCGCAGCTCGATCGGACTGACGTCGCCGGCGTAGATGTTCACGTCATCGAGCAGCACCTCGCCCGTCACGCTGGCCCCCGGGGTCAGCTCGTGCATGCGGTTCAGGCAGCGGAGCAGGGTGCTCTTGCCGCACCCCGACGGCCCGATGATCGCCGTGACGGTATGCGCGGGAAAGAGGAGCGACACGTCGCGCACGGCGCGATGCTGTCCGAACAGCGCGGTGAGGTGCGCCGTCTCGAGCTGGAGCCGCGTGTTAGCGGATGCTACCATAACGTTGCCGCGTCACCCAACGGGCCAGGAGAGAGATGATGAGCACGAGGCCCATGAGTACCAGCGCGGATGCCCACGCGAGACGGTGCCAGTCCTCGAAGGGGCCGGTGGCGTATACGTAGATCTGCAGCGACAACGCTTGCATCGGCTGCGTGACGTGCACGGAGAAGTTGAGGTTTCCGAGCGCCGTGAAGAGGAGCGGGGCGGTCTCGCCGGCGATTCGGGCGATGCCCACGAGGCAGCCCGTCACGATCCCGCCGAGCGCGGTGCGCGCCACGATCTTGAGGGAGGTGCGCCAGCGGGGATAGCCGAGCGCCAGCGCGGCTTCGCGCAGCGAGTGCGGCACGAGACGCACCATTTCTTCCGTCGTCCGCGCCAGCATGGGAATCATCAGAATCGCCAGCGCGACGCTGCCTGCGAGTGCCGAGAAGTGGCCGCTCGGCTTGACGATGAACGTCCAGCCGACGATGCCGATGACGATCGACGGCGTCCCATTGAGCACGTCGGCGACGAATCGGACCAGAAATCCAAGGCGCCCCGATCCGTACTCCGCGAGATATATGCCGGCGCCGACGCCGAGTGGTACGCCGATGAGGGCGGCGACGCCGACGATGATCCCGGTCCCGACGATGGCGTTCGCCACACCGCCCCCGGACTGACCGGCCGGCACCGGGCTCTTGGTAAAGAAGGCCCAGTCGATCGATGAGGCGCCCTTCAGGACCAGGTTTCCGAGAATGAGCACCAGTGCGAGCACGGCGGTGAACGACAGCGCGATGACCAGGACCGTCATGACGCGGCTCGTGATGTGGCGGCGCAACGCGCGCCCGGTCACAGGGCCTTGCTCCCCACCGCGGCCCCGCGCGCGACGCGCCAGATCAGGATCCGGGCGACGGCGTTCACGGCGACCGTCAACACGAACAGAATGAGACCGACCTCCATCAGGGCGGACTGGTACATCCCCGTGGTGGCTTCGCTGAATTCATTCGCGATGGCCGCCGCCATCGTATACGCGGGTTGCAACAGCGACAGCGCGATGTCGTGCCGGTTTCCGATGAGCATCGTGACCGCCATCGTTTCGCCGAGTGCGCGCCCGAGCCCGAGGATGACCGCGCCGATCAACCCGGCCCGGCCGTAGGGCAGGACGGCGGAGCGCACCGCTTCCCAGCGTGTCGCGCCCATGGCGAGCGCCGCCTCGCGCTGGCTCGTGGGCACGGCCAGCAGCACCTCGCGCGACACCGCGGCGATATAGGGCACGATCATGATCGCGAGAATGATGCCGCCGGCGAGCAACGAGTTGCCGTAGAACACGCCCTGGAGGAACGGCGTCCAGCCGAACACCGCCTTGAGCGGCGGTACGACGTGAGCGCGCAGGAACGGAATGAGGACGAAGATCCCCCAGGTCCCGTACACGACACTGGGGATCGCGGCGAGCAGCTCGACCAGAAACGCGACCGGCTGGCGCAGCCACCGTGGCGAAAACTCGGTGAGAAAGATCGCGACGCTGAGCGCGAGCGGCACGGCGATCAGAAGCGCCAGCAACGACGACGCGAAGGTTCCGAAGATCATCGGTGCCGCGCCGTAGACCTCGGCCACGGGATCCCACGTCGACGTCCACAGGAACGACGGTCCGAAGCGCTTCAAGGCCGGGAGCGCCTCGATGAACAGCACGCCCAGGATGATCACGATCAATCCCGGCAAGGCGAACGCGATCGCGGTCAGTAGGCTTCGATAGATGCGATCGCTGCGATCGGCACCGAGCAGTGTTGGCGAGCGTGGAAGGGGAGAGGCGGAGCTCATCGCGCGGGAAACCTACCGGCGCCTCGCCGCCTGTCCGTCACGGCGGTGTAACGGAATTGTCACTACGAATGGCGCGGCCCTATGTCAGCGAGAGCCTGTTACTCTGCGGTTTTCCAGACCGGCCGCCCGCCGGCGGTGACGCTCTTCAAGCGGGCTTGGATCCAGGGGTGCAGCTCTTTGGGGAGCGGGGCATACCCGAGCTCCGGCGCCTTGGTCTGGCCGTCGCCTTCCGCCCACCGGATGAACTGGACGAGTGCCCGTGCCTTGGCGGTATCGCTGTAGGTCTTGTGGACCAGCAGCCACGTGAAGCTGGCGATGGGGTACGCCTGGGCACCCGGTGAGTTGGTGATCGACACCCGGAAGTCCGTGTTCGGCCCCATGTCTTTCATCGCACCAGCCGCTGCCGCGGTGACGGAGGGCAGGTTCGGCGTGATCCAATTGCCGCTGCTGTTGCGGAGCGCCCCGAACGTAATCTTGTTGATCAACGCATACGCGAGCTCGACGTAGCCGATCGCGCCCGGGGTCTGACTCACGGTTGCGGAGACGCCCTCGTTGCCGCGTCCGCCGAGTCCGACCGGCCAGTTCACCGACGTGCCCTTACCGACTTTCTGCTGCCAGTCCGTGCTGACTTTGGACAGGTAATCGGTGAACACGAACGACGTGCCTGAGCCGTCGGAGCGGTGCACCACGATGATGTCCTGCGTCGGCAGCGTGACGCCGGCGTTGCTGCTCGCGAGGCGTGGGTCATTCCAATTCGTGATCTTGCCGAGGAAAATGTCCGCGAGCACGTCCGGCGTGAACTTCACCGGCTGTGAAACGCCCGGAACGTTGTAGGCGACGACGACCGCGCCCATCACGGTCGGGATATGCAGCACGTTGCCCTGGATCGCGGCGATCGCCGAGTCGCTCATCGGCGCGTCGGTGGCACCGAAGTCCACGGTCCCGTCGGAGAACTGGCGAATGCCGCCGCCAGACCCGATGGACTGATAGTTCAGCTTCACCTCAGGATGCGCCTGGTTATAGGCCAGCATCCAGTTCGAATAGATGATGTTCGGGAACGTCGCGCCGGCGCCATTGAGCTGCACCTGCGCCGCCGCGGGAGCGGCGGCGCAGAGCAGCGCGGCGAGGGCGATGGTACGTGTGGTCTTCACAGGGTCGTCCTCGGTCAGGGTCGAATTAGAACACGAACTGCGCTTGGAACAGCGCTTGATTGATGGCCGTTGCGCCGCCTTGGCCCTTCAGGCGGTCGAGGTCGGCGAGCAGGCGCACGTTTGGAGACAACTGGTACGACGCACCGGCGATGATGCGGGTATTGCCATCATTGGCAACGCTGGTGTTCGGATCGAACACGTCCACCCGGGCGATCACAGCGATCTTGCTGGGCGACGATAGGTGATAGACGCCGAAGGCGCTGATGATGCTCCCAGTGACCGCCCCGTTCTTCA
>QHUE01000100.1 GCA_003221825.1 Gemmatimonadota bacterium | reverse complement strand
CTTCAAACGCAAAAAGCTTCACGATCTTGGCCTGCTCGAACGTGCCATCGCCTACAGGACCCGGCTCGCCGATCGGCAGTAACGCGACGGTGTCGCCCACGTGCACCTGGCCCCGCTCGATCCGTCCGATCCCGATCCGCCCCAGGTAGGACGAGTAATCGAGGGTCGAAATCAGCATCTGGAACGGGCCGGCCTCGGTCGCCTTCGGCGGTGGAATCGTTCCCAGAATCGTGTCGAACAGCGGCGTCAACGTCGTTCCCGGCTCGTCGAGCTCCAGCGTCGCCGTGCCCAGGCGACTCGACGTATAAAGGAAAGGACAGTTGAACTGCTCCGGCGTCGCCTCCAGGTCCATCAGGAGCTCCAGCACCTCGTCGTGCACGCGCATCGGCTCCGCATCGGGCCGGTCAATCTTGTTGACCAGCACGATCGGCTTCAGGCCCAGCGCCAACGCCTTCCCCGCGACGAACCGCGTCTGCGGCATCGGCCCCTCGGCCGCGTCCACGAGGAGCAGAAAGCCGTCCACCATCCGGAGAATGCGCTCGACTTCCCCACCGAAATCGGCATGCCCGGGCGTGTCCACGATATTGATTTTCGTGTCGCCCCAGCGAACCGAAGTGTTCTTCGCCAGAATCGTAATTCCGCGCTCACGCTCGAGCGGATTCGAATCCATGACGCGCTCCGCCACCTGTTGATTGGCGCGGAACACACCCGCCTGGCGGAGCATCTGATCCACCAGCGTGGTCTTCCCGTGATCGACGTGGGCGATGATGGCGATGTTACGGATTTTCACAGGCTTACGTCCCATGGGTACCGGTCAATGAGGGGCGCAGTATAAAAGGAGGGCCCGGACCAAACAAGGGCGTGACTCACTCACAGATCGGTTCCTTCTCCACCTGCACGGTCACGTGCTGGATCCCGAGTACCCGCATGCGATCCTGCACCGCCTCCAGTATAGGCTGATTGTCCGCCGGATTCTTGACCACCAGGTGCCCGCTCATCGCGACCACGCCGCTCGTCACCGTCCACAGATGCAGGTCGTGGACCGACTCCACGCCGGGCACGGACGCGATCCGGTCGTGCACGTCCGCCAGCGCGATGTGCCGCGGTGTCGCCTCGAGCAGGACATCCGTGCTTTCCTTGACCAGCCGCCAGGCGCTGACGAGGACGAGCGTGCCGATCAGCACCGAAATCAGCGGGTCGGCTATCACCCAGCCGGACGAGATCACGACGACGCCGGCGACGAGAGCGCCGACCGAACCCAACAGATCGCCGAGCACGTGCAGGTACGCGCCCTTCTGATTGAGCGAGTGTTCGTGGCCGCGGTGCAGCACGACGACCGCCGCGAGATTCGCGATGAAGCCGACGGCGGCCACGCCCAGGAGCAAGGGACCATTGACGTGCTGGGGAACGCGCAGCCGATGCCACGCCTCGATGCCGATCCCGATCGCGATCGCGAACAGCACCGCGCCGTTGATCAGGGCAGCGAGAATCTCCAATCGCATGAACCCGAACGAGCGCTCCGGTGTCGCCGGGCGCTGCGCGATCCACGCCGCGACCAACGCCAGGCCGAGCGCCGCGACATCGGCCAGCATATGGGCCGCGTCGGCAAGCAGCGCCAGTGAGCCGGCGAGCCAGCCACCGACGAGCTCGACCAGCATCACGACTGCGGTGATCGCGAGCGCGAGCGTCAGGCGCCGTCGAGTCTCGACGTTGATGGGCGCGCGATAGGTACAGTGGGCTTCAGCGGGGAGCACGGATGTATCCTCGCCGGAAACATAATACTATTAGGCCGTGAACGTCCTCGGTCTGCGGCTGCTTGCGATCGTCGCCCTGGTCGCGGCCAACGCCTTCTTCGTCGCGGCGGAATTCGCGCTCGTGGCGTCCCGGCGCACGCGGATCGAGGCAATGATCCGGCGTGGCGACCGCAAGGCGCGGACGGTCCGCCAGGCCCTGAACAACCTCTACCGGCTGCTTTCCGCAACGCAGCTCGGCATCACGCTCACCTCCATCCTCCTCGGTTACGTCGCCGAAGACACGGTCGCCCATCTGTTTCGCGACTGGTTTAGCGCCCTGCCGCCTGCGCTCGAGGTCCTGACGCGCGGCGGCATCGCCTCCATCGTCGCGGTGGGCGCCATATCGTTCCTGCACGTCGTGTTCGGCGAGCTCGTGCCGAAAACGTGGGCGATCACGCACCCCGAGGGGACGAGCCGGTGGGTCGCCACGCCGCTCATGGTGTTTTCCTGGATCACACGGCCGTTCAACTTCCTGCTGAACGCCAGTGCGCGCCTCGTGCTCCGACTCCTCGGCATCACGAGCTCGAGCCCCGAACTCGACCGCGTGCATTCACCCGAAGAGATTCGCATGCTGGTCGAGCAGAGCCGCAAGACGGGCGGCCTCGGCGCCGGCGACGCGCGGCTGTTGGAAGGCGTCTTCGAATTCAGTGAGAAGAATGCGCGCGAGGTGATGACGCCACGCACGCAGATCGTCGCCTTGCCGGCCGAAGCCTCCCTGGCCGAGGCGGCCGACCGCGTCGCGGCTGCCGGGCGGTCTCGTTATCCCGTGACCGGCGAGTCGCTCGACGACGTCGTCGGCATCGTGCACGCCAAAGAGATCCTGCGCGGCTTGCTGTCCGGCTCGGAAGCCCCGGTGCAGGACATCGCGCGTCCCGCCTTCTTCGTGCCGGGGACGCGCGAAGTGGAGGACGTGCTGGCCGACATGAAGCGCCAGAAGGTGCATCTCGCGATCGTGCTCGATGAATTCGGCGGGACGGCCGGCCTGGTGACGATGGAAGATCTGCTCGAGGAGATCGTGGGGCCGATTTACGACGAGTACGACCAGACGCCCGCGACGGCACCGGGTGCGGCGGCGGGGAGCGCGGGAGGCGGCGTGCCGATCCTGGCGGGCAGTACGGAGATCAGTGACGTCAACCGCGTGCTCAAGCTGCATCTCGATGACGCCGATTACACGACGATTGGCGGGCTGCTGTTCGGCAGGCTCGGCCGGCTGCCGAAGGTGGGCGACCGCGTCAACCTAGAGGGCGCGACGTTCGAGATTCTGGAGATGGACGGCCGGCGCGTCGGTCGCGTCCGCGTGTGGCCGGCCACCACACACGTCCCGGAGCCGTCGAGCTAGTCGCCTCGCCCTCTCGCCTGGCGCGCGGCGGCCAGCTGCACCGCCAGCTCCAGCGACGCCCGCATCGACCCCGCGTCCGCGATGCCCTTCCCCGCGATGTCGAACGCGGTGCCGTGATCGGGCGACGTGCGAATGAACGGCAGGCCCAGCGTCACATTCACGCCCGTCCCGAATCCCGAGACCTTCACCGCCGTCATCCCGACGTCGTGGTAAGGCGCGAGCACCGCGTCGAACTCACCACGCAGGGCGCGGACGAACACCGTGTCGGCCGGCAAGGGGCCCGCGGCGTCGAGCGCCTCCGCGGCGGGCTGCAACACGCGCTCGTCCTCGTCGCCGAACAACCCGCCTTCCCCGGCATGCGGATTGAGCGCACACAGCGCTAGCCGCGGCGAGGTGATTCCCCACCACTGCTGCAGCGCGTCACGCGCGATGCGGCCGGCCTGGACCACCCGCTCCGTGGTCACACTCGCGATCGCGTCGCGCAGGGAGAGATGCGTGGTGACGAGGACGACGCGCAGTCGGCCCGTCGTCAGCATCATCGCGACGGGAATGTCGGCGGCGACATGGGCCAGGAACTCGGTGATGCCCGGAAACCGGTACCCCGCGGCATGCAGCGCCGACTTGTTGACCGGACCGGTGACGATGGCGTCGACCTCACCCGAGAGCGCGAGCCGAGCGGCGGCTTCGATGCTCTGCGCCGCGACGCGCCCAGCCTCAAAGTCACTCGGCGCTCCGTCTTCCCAACCGCCCACGATGCGGACGTCCGCGTCGATCGGTTGCCGGAGCGCCTTCCGCACGACTTCGGGGCCGATCCCTCGTGGATCGCCCACGGCAACAGCGAGACGCGGCCGAGGGGAGGGGGAGGGGGAGGGGGAGGGAGTGGCCACGGCTAGAGTCTGATGTCCACGTAGATCTGACGGCGCAGTTGGTCGACGAAGTGCCGGATCGCGAGCTGATCGCCGAGCGACTGGCGGATGCGCAGCTTCACGTCTTCGTACGACAACTCGCCGGCGTCGTGGCGGGCGGTGACTTCGAGGACTACGAACTTGGTCCGCGGCGTGTCGGCCCCTTCGACGATGACGCGCTTCAACCCCACCGTGGTGTCGTTCGCAATGACCTTCTGATATTCCGGCGGGAGGTCCGTGAACGGGGCCTCCTCCGCCAGCTTCGGCTCCTGCGGATCGGCGTAAATCTTCGCCAGCGAATCGAACGACGCGCTCACGCCGCCGCGCGCGAGCGCGTCGTGCAGCGAGTCGGCCTGGCGCTTGGCTATCGCGATCTGTGCGGCGCTGATCTCGGGCATGATCAGGATGTGTCGGGCCAGGATTTCGGCCGGCTGCGTGCGCTCGACGTTGATGATGTGGAATCCGTACGCCGTCTCGACCGGGCCCGCGATCTCGCCCGGCCTGATGCGGAAAGCCACGTCCTCGAACTCCTTCACCATTACGCCGCGCCGGAACCAGCCGAGCTCGCCCCCCTGCGCGGCCGACGCACTGTCGCCCGAGAACTGCTTCGCCGCGACGGCGAAGTCGCCGCCGTGCCGCAGCTGCACCACGAGCGATTCGGCACGCTGGAGGGCGCGCATCCGGGCGGCCGAATCCGGCGTCGGTTTGATGACGATCTGCCGGAACGACACCGTGGCGGGCCGCTTCGGCTGCTGCTCCTTGTTCTGCTCCCAGAACTCGCGCATTTGCGCGTCGGTCGGGGGAATCGGGCGCAACTTACCCTTCTGTCGCTGCGCCTCGATCAGACGTTGGGCATACAGTTGCCGGCGCTGGCCGTCGGCCAGCCAGCGACGCCACTCCTCCACCGAGCCAAACCGCGCCTGGCGAATCTGATCGCGAAAATCGTTCTCGTTGCTGAACTGCTTGCGGACGTTTTGATACGTCTGCTCCACCTGATCGAGGACTTCCTGGTCCGTCACCTTGATCGACGTATCGCGTTCCGCCTGCTGCACCAGGATTTCGAGCTCGATCAGGCGGTCGAGGATCTGTCGCCGCAGCGTGGCCAGCGCCGCCGAATCCGTCGGCAGCGCCTGCCCCTGGGCTTGCTGCTGGACCATTTCCTCTTCGATTTGCGACGCGAGAATCGGCCGCGTTCCGACGACCGCGACGATGCGGTCGAGCGATTGTTCGGTTCGCGCCGGCTGCTGCGCCGCGGCCGACGTGACGGCGCACGCCGCCAGGAGTCCGGGGAGCAGCTTCATCGCGGCTTCCGCCTCGTCGTGTCGATCGGCGCCGGCCCCGGTGCCGGGGTCACGCGTGGCGCTCCGGATGTCTGGGCGGAATCGGCACGAATCTCCTGCCCGCGCTCCACGGCCCGGCGCACCCCCGCTTCGTCCACGTCCCAATGCGCTTGCGCGAGCAGGGTGTCGGCCAGAAACACCGGCAGCGGAAAGAAGCGGGCGCGCGCATGAAACACGCGATCGAAGTAATCGTTCACCCGGCCCATCGCGAAATGGACACGATCCGACGACGATTGGCCGGCCGAGTCGTGCAGCACGGCAGACGTCAGGTTCAGCAACGAGCCGATCATCGCCAGCGTGGAATCGTGCTCGGCGCGCACACGCTGCCAGTCTTCCGCCGTCAGCGCGACCTTGGCGGAGTCGGCCTGATCGAGCATCAGTTGTTGCTGCGCCAGCGACTTGAGGAACTGATTGATCTGATCGTTGTTCGCCTGCGGCAACGCCTGCAGGATTTGCGGGTCGAGCGCACCGAGCCAGCGCACGAAGTCCTGGACTCTCAGCGATCCGCCGCGGTACTTCACGAGCACGCGATTGCTGGAGCGTGCCGCGTCGATATCCTGCACGGCCGCTTTCGCATATTCGGCCGCGCGGCCCACCGGTTGGATCTTGCGCTTGCTGTTGAGACTATCCACGTAGAGCGAATCACTGTGCGTAGCCATCCGATCCTGCAGGTGGACGCGGAATGAATCGCGGACCTCGGCGAGCGGCGGACGGCGGATGATGTGATAGCCGAACTGGGTTTTCACGACCTCGCTGACGGCGCCCGGCGCGAGCTGCCAGGCCGCGTCGTCAAACTCGGGCACAAACTGGCCGCGCGTTGAAAGTCCCAGCGATCCGCCTTCGACTTTGGAGCCGGGGTCTTCGGAATAGCGCGCCGCGAGCTGTGCGAAGCGGGCGCCGGCGGTCCGCGCCTGTGGGAGTAGCTGCTCGGCCTGACGCCGCTTCTGCGCATCGCTCGTCGCGGCGGCCGCCGACCCCCCTGGTCCACCCTGTGCCGGGCGCACCTGAAACAGAATGTGCTGGAACGCGCGGTACTGGCCCGCCTGATACGCCGAATCCACCTGCTGCGGCGTGAGCGTGTGCCCGGCGGCAAGTCGGTCGTGAAAGCGTTGCCACTTGAGCCGGGAGACGACGGGCCACATCGCCGTCGCCGCCGTCGCCGAGTCCCGCAGGTCCTTGCCGGACGCCAGGGCTTCCGCGAACAGCGTGTACTCGACCCAGTAGCGCGACACGCGACTCAGGGTCACAGGATCGAGCGGCACCTGCTTGCTCGGGCCCGCCCAGCCGGCGAGCTGCTCCACCGTCAGGGTCTGGTCGTTGGCGCGGGCGACGAGGTTCGCGCGTGGCGAGAACGCGTCGCGCAGGGCGTCGCACCCAGCTAGCGTCAGGGAGGTCAGCGCCAACAACACCAGACTCACACGTCGCATCCGTTTCCTCTTTCTCTGTTAACGGTGATGATCCCGCAGAACGGCCGTGAGCGCCCGGACCAGACCGGGGCCGATCGACTCTCCGCCGAGCCGGCGGAGCCTGAGGGAGAGCGGCACCGCGCGCCGCACATCCGCTTCGAACTGCACCGCCTCGAGCGCCACCTGCAGACCCGCCAATCGTGGCGCCGCGTCGCGCCGGAAGGTGAGCCGCGCCTCGTCGCCCTTGATCAGAACCGTCTCCAGCCCCGCCTGGGCCCCCAGCGCCCGCAGCTCCGCGACGAGGAGCAGCCGCTCGGCCTCCGCCGGCAAGGGACCGAACCGATCACGCAGCTCGTCGCGAACGGCTTGAATCTCACCTGGTTGCTCAGCCCGCGCCAGCCGCCGGTAGAGATCGAGCTTCGCGTCATCGTCGGCGACGTACTCATCGGGCAAATGCGCCGGCGCGTCCATCGTCACATCGGGCGGCGCGAACGCTTCCCGCGTCCCCCGTCCCCCATCCCCGGCCTTCAGCCCGCGCACCGTTTCTTCCAGCCACCGCAAATACATGTCGAAGCCCACCGCCTGCACGTGCCCCGACTGTTCGCCGCCGAGCAGGTTCCCGGCTCCACGCAGCTCCAGGTCCCGCAGCGCAATGCGATAACCCGATCCCAAATCAGTATGATGCTCGAGCACCTGCAAACGTTCCTCCGCCTGCGCGTCCACCAGATCGGGCACGAGCAGATAGCAGAACGCCCGCCGGTGGCTCCGCCCTACGCGTCCCCGCAGCTGATAGAGCTGCGCCAACCCGAGACGATCGGCGCGGTCCACGATCATCGTGTTGGCGTTGGGCACGTCCAGGCCCGATTCCACAATCATCGTGGACACGAGGACATCCACCTCGCCCCGCACGAATTGTCCCATCACCGCTTCCAGATCTCTTTCGTGCATTTGCCCGTGCGCCACGGCGACTCGCGCCCGCGGCGCCAGCGCCTGCGCGCGCGCGGCCACCGTGTCGATCGTCTCGATGCGGTTGTGCACGAAGTAGACCTGCCCGCCGCGATCGAGCTCGCGCGCCATCGCTTCCTCGAGCAGGGCGTCGTCCCACGGCTCGACGAAGGTGAGCACGGGCGAACGGTCCTTAGGTGCCGTCTCGAGCAGGGCGAGGTCACGCAGGCCGGCCAGCGAGAGATGCAGCGTCCGCGGAATCGGCGTCGCGGTGAGCGTGAGAACATCGACGCTCAACTTCAACGCCTTGAGTCGCTCCTTGTGCCGGACCCCGAAACGATGTTCCTCATCCACGATCAGCAGGCCCAGGTCCTTGAACGTGACGTCCCGCGACAGCAGCCGGTGCGTCCCGATCACGATGTCCACCTCTCCCGCCGCGATGCGCTGGACCAGCGGAGCCGTCTCCTTCGCGCTGCGGAAGCGCGACAGCACCTCGATCCGCACCGGATAATCGGCCAGCCGCTCGCGAAACGTGCGCCCGTGCTGCTCCGCGAGAATCGTGGTAGGGACGAGGACCGCGACCTGTTTCCCCGCTTGCACCGCCTTGAATGCGGCCCGCACGGCGACCTCGGTCTTGCCGTATCCGACGTCGCCCACGAGCAGACGGTCCATCGGACGCGCGCGTTCCATGTCCCGCTTGACCTCGTCGGATGCGCGCCGCTGATCCGGGGTATCTTCATACAGAAACGCCGATTCGAGCTCGCGCTGCCACGGCGTATCGGTGGGGAAGGAATATCCGCTGGCGAGCTGCCGCCGGGCGTACAGGTCCAGCAGCTCCGCCGCCATTACGCGAATCGCCGCGCGCGTCTTGTCGCGCTGCCGCTGCCACGTCGTGGCGCCGAGACGGTGCAGTCGCGGGGGGGGTACGTCCCCGTCCGCGCCGCCGACAGTGCGATACGGCTCGAGTTGATCGATCCGGTACAGCGGCACGTTGAGCCGGTCACCACCCTCGTACTCCACCACCGCGACTTCGAGGGTCGCGCCGTCGGCGCCCACCGCGATGGTTTGCAGCCCGCGGTAAATGCCGATCCCGTGCTCGAGATGTACTACGTACCCGCCCGGCGTGAGTGGGCGCGACGCCGCGGTCGTGACCGCACTGCGATACCGGCGAGGTCGCCGCAGCCGCCGAGCACGGCGGAAGATCTCGTGATCGGTGAGCACGCGCAGCGTCGGCATGATGAATCCGCCGTCCAGCGCCCCCACGGCAAGCGTCGCCCGGTCGGTGCCGAGCAGCTCCTCCAATCGTTCGAGCTGTCCCTCGTTGTCGCAGAGAATCACGGTGGGCAGTGGTTCGGCGACGATCTGCCGCAGACGCTTCAGGTCGCGATCGACATGCTCCGGCGGCGCGAGTGGAAAGCGTTGCTCCGTTTCTGCGTCCGACACCGCGACACGGGCCAGGGCGGCCAGACGCGCCCGCCATGCCGCCGGCTCGATGAGCAGCTCTTCCCGCGGCGGGGGTTCTTCGCCCATCCGCCGGGCCACCTCGAGATGGTGCGCGGCATCGGCCCACGCACGCTCGACTTCTCGCTCAACGGCGGATTCCTGATCCGTGACGATTACCGTGTCGGTCGGGAGAAGGTCGAGCAGGGTGCTGCGCCGCGCCTCCCCCCCCGTGGCGGCGACCGGCCTGAGCTGCTCCGATTTCACGGGGAGAACCGTCACGCGCTGCATCGCATCGCCGGAGCGTTGACTGTCGAGATCGAAGCTGCGCACCGAGGCAACCTCATCACCCCACCACTCGATGCGGGCGGGGGCCGCCATGCCGAATCCGTACACGTCGAGGATTCCGCCGCGCACACTGTACTGAGCAACCTCGGTGACCGTCGGAACGCGTTCGTAGCCCATCTCCGCGAGCCGCTGCGTTGTCTGGGTCAGACTGCCTTGCGCCTTGCTGACCTCGATGACAAGTCGCGTTTGTTCCAGCGCCGCGGGCACCGCCGTGCGCTCCGCGCTGGCACGTGCCGTCGTGATCAAGACATGCACCGTTCCGCGCAGCAGCGCTTCGAGCGTTTCGATGCGCTCGCCCGCAAGCTCGTAGTGCGGCTCCTCCGCGCCCAACGACTCCCGCTGCGGGTAGAGCGCGGTCATCTCAGCCCCAAGCAGCGTCTGCAGATCCGCGAGCCACCGCTCCCCGTCTGCCGGGGTGGGCGCAACGACCGTGAAGACGCGGTGCGGGAGCGCTCGAGCCAGCGCCGCGACCAATACCGCAGCGCTCGAGCCGGGGAGGCCGCCGACTCCAATGCGCCGTCCGGGAGACGGCAGGCGCTCGATGAGCGAGCGCGTGGCTGGAAGTTCCTGGAGCTTCTCGAGTAGAAAGTCGAGCGGCATCAGCGGGTGCGCGTAGCGACTCCCAGCTCGGCGGCGGCCAGGAACAACGCCAGCACGAGGAGCATCCCGCTCGCGTCGGCGCGTCGCGTCCCCGAGAAACGCTCGGCAGCGAACCGGTCGGGGCTGAGCACCTCGACGCGATCCTTGCCGCCCAATGCGGACGTCGCCAGCGTCGTCGTGGCGGGCGTAAGGTCGGATTCGCGCGGATCGGGGCCGAACACCGTCGCT
>QHUE01000288.1 GCA_003221825.1 Gemmatimonadota bacterium | reverse complement strand
TGACAGACGATCGATCTCCGGCAGCGCGTGTTGCGCGATCGCGCTCGTCATCGCCCAGCCACTCAGAATCTGCGTGGACAGCATGACCGTCCGTACCGCTTCCAGATCATCCATGGTGGGCGACAGCGCGACATAGCCGATCCGCTCCCCCGGCGTCAGCAGCGTCTTGCCGTAGGTATAGATCATGATCGAATTCTTGTAGAACTTGAGCGGACTCTCGAACGTCCGTCCATCGAACACGATCTGGCGATACGCTTCGTCGGAAATCAGGTAGATCGGCTTGCCGAAGGTGCGGCTCGCGTCCGTCAGCACGCGCGCGAGTCGCTCGAGTGTAGCGGGTGGATAGATCTTCCCGGTCGGATTGTTGGGAGAATTGACGATCACGTACTTGGTCCGCGGCGTGATAGCGCGGCTGATCGCGTCCACGTCGAGATCGAATGTGTCGGGCCGGACGTCGACCCCGACCGGAGTCCCGCCCGCCATCCATACCATGCCTTCGTAAAAGAACCACGGTGGCTTGTTGAAGATCACTTCGTCGCCGGCTTCGGTGAGGGCGGTCATCGTGACGAGCAATGCCCCGGTGGCGCCGTTCGTCATGAAGATATTTTCGGGCGGGAAATCGAGGCCCGTGAGACGCGCCAGGGCGGCACGGACCACGTCACGGGACGACGGCTCGCTCATTTTGTAGGCGAACCACGCTGGATTTTGCGGGAACGTCGCGGCGCGGAGCGCGTCCACGAAGCCCGGGAGCGGCAACGTTTGGGGATTGCCGAGTGCGAAGTCGCACGCCTTGGCCCCGAGCTCTGTGAGCCAGCGGTTGTATTTGCCGAGGAATTCGTAGATCGTCGCGATGCTGGCGTGTGCGCGCCGCACCCGCTGCGGCGTGCCGAGTGGCGTCTGCTCGATTGTCATGAACGAACATCCATAGCGGGCTCAGCGTCGTTCGGCTAGAGGCGTGATTGAGCGGTGAGGCTTTGTCGATTCTGCGCCCGTTCATTCGACGTGTAGATGAACGGACGAATCCACACTGACCGACATCAGGAGGGATAGACCGATGACAATTGCCGCTCAAACCGTGGCCACCACCCACAAGAGGCCGCTGGCCGGGTATGTCCTCACCGCGCTCGTCGCACTATTCCTGGCATTCGACACCATTGCCAAGGTCTTCGTACTCGCACCGGCAGTGCAGGGAACCACCCAGCTCGGTTACCCGGCCCACTCTGTTCTCTGGATTGGCATCATCGAGCTCGTGTGCGTCGTGCTCTACCTCGTGCCGCGGACGGCGGTCCTGGGCGCGCTGCTGCTGACAGGATACCTCGGCGGCGCGGTGGCGAGTCAGCTGCGTATCGGCGCTCCGTTGCTCAGCCATACGCTCTTCCCGATCTACGTCGCCGCGCTGCTGTGGGGTGCGCTATACATTCGCGAGACGCGGCTGCGCGAGCAGTTGCCATACCGCCGTTAAGGAACAGGAGAAGACAGATGTCATTCCAAGCGTACCTGGACAACATCAAGGCCTAGATGCTACTCTGGCTCTTCATCATCTTTCTCGGCATCGCCTTCGGGGCCGGTCTCTACGAGTCACGGGTCGTCGTCCCTATGTGGACGAGCGATCCACCGGCCTCCCTGGCATCTCCCGACAGCGGCCACCGGTTCTGGGCCTTCGTCACGACCGGCCCTTTGACGCTTTTGACCGTGGCGAATCTCGTCGCGGCATTGCAGACCCAGGGGCCCGCACGCGCCTGGTGGCTCACCGCGGCGATCGTAACGTTGGTGGAGCGCGCAGCGACATTCGGATACTTCATTCCCACGATCATCCGCCTGCAGCGCACGCCGACTCTGACTCAGACCGCCGTGCGCACTGCGTTGGCACGTTGGGTCCGGCTCAACTATGTCCGCAACACCCTCACGCTCGTGGCGTGGATCGCCGCCCTGAAGGTGCTCGCCAAGTTGTGAGTCCGAACGTCGCGCAGCCCGGTTGCGCACCTGAAGTCTCCCGGCTCGTGTATCGCTGAAGAGCGGGCCGCCCCGCGACGCAGAACGACGCGAGGCGGCCGCCGCCGCTATTACGGCTGGTTCAGGTAGAATCGAATCTGCAACAGTTTCAGCCCGTTGTTGTCGTATTGCCAAAAGAAGCCCTCGAGGCACGTGGCGAACAGACTCACCGTAGTGCTGCCGCAGGCGAGCGCGACGGCACTCCCATCGACGAGCTCGATCGTGGTGAGGGCGGGGGTAACGTTCTTGAAGCTGCTCTTGCCCGTGCCACGGACGAACACCTCATGCAGGGTGGAGCAGATGGTCCCCGCGTCGGCCACGAGCGGGGAATCGGTGGCGCAGGTCGTGATCTTGGC
>QHUE01000287.1 GCA_003221825.1 Gemmatimonadota bacterium | reverse complement strand
GCTTGGTTTCGATCAGATCGTCGATGCTGATCAATGGGACGCGAACGCCATGGACCTGAACGGTGCTCGCGTTGGGCGCGGCGAGCTCGTATTTCACTTTCCATGCCACCGTGAAGATGTCGACCCGGGGATCGTCTCCGATGATCGTCACCGGTTTCTTCAGCAGCTCAGCCGGCGACCACTCACGCGCGAATCCATAGCCGACGCGGGACAGCGCCCTCAGCACCCGCGCTGCGTTCGACTCCGTCCGCTCGATCAGGATATCGACGTCATCGGTCGCACGGGCGTAGCCGTGGAGAATGCACGCCACGCCGCCGATGACGAGGTACTTGGCGTTGGCGCGGTTCAACGCGGCGCAGACGAAGGCTACCCGCGATTCGCTCTTTTCCATTCCCAAAAGTCCTCGAACGAATCGAAGGCGATGATCTGGTGGCGCCGGCCGCGCCGCGGGCGGCGTGACCGTGCCAGCCGCGCGGCCTCTTCGGCGCGCCGGAGCCGCTCGGCCGGAGAGCGCGCCAGATCGCGCTCGAGCTGTTGGCGACGCGCCGAGCCAATGGCGTCTGTGCCGTACGCCGGCGTCGGTTCTCGCACGACGGCTGGTGCCGCGAGGAGCGCGCGGATCGCGTCGGCGATCACCCGGCTGCGCGAGCGCTCCAATTCTTTGGCGCGGCGATCGGTGGCGGCAAGCAGGTCTTTGGGAAGCGTGATGGCGATGCGTGCGAATGGCATAGTGACATATCCAGTATTACCGGGTATGAGTACAGCTTACGAATGCGGTTGGAAATTGGCAAGCGTGGTTGCGTGAAGCTATCGCAGCGGAGTGACCGGAGTCACGAGAGGTCGGGCCACAGGGCCCCCTGAGTCTTGCGGCAACCGACTGCTGTTTCGTATCCTGAGCTAACCTCACCGCAGTACCCAGGCGCCCGGATACGGAGGACCGTGAGACGACCGCTCCGGCCGGCACCAGCGCCTGTGCCGAAACCGATCCACATCCTGCTCGCCGACGACCACTGGGTGGTCCGCGCCGGCCTGCACGCGTTGCTCGATCGCGACGCCAACCTGCGTGTGGTGGGCGAGGCGGCGACCGGGGAGGAGGCGGTTAAGCAGACCCGGGCCCTGAAGCCAGACGTCGTGCTGATGGACCTCGTCATGCCGGGCATCGGGGGTCTCGAGGCCGTGCGCCGCATCGCCGCCCTCCACGCCGGCACGAAGGTTCTCGTGCTCAGCGGCTATCTCCAAGAGGATAAGCTGCTGGACGTGCTCGCGGCGGGCGCCAGCGGCTTCGTGAACAAGGGGAGCCCAGCTGAGAACCTCACGCGGGCGATCCGCACCGTCGCGCAGAACGAAGTCTTCCTCGACCCGAGCGCCGCCAAGGTGCTGGTCGAGCACCAGAGGCAGCCGCGTGCGAAGGGGATAGGCGCCGTGGCCCGGCTCAGTGTGAGGGAGCGCGAAGTCCTCGGCCTCACCGCGGAGGGGCATACTTCGACCGAAATCGGCAAGTTGCTGCGTCTCAGCCCGAAGAGTGTGGACACCTACCGCGCCCGCGTCATGGAGAAGCTGGGCCTGAAGCACCGCTCCGAGCTCGTGCGCTTCGCGCTCCGCGCGGGACTCCTCAAGAACGAGTAGTGCGAGCCGGCATGTGGGAGTTCTTCCCACAGCCCCCACCGGTAGTTCCCCACACTCGCCGACGAATCTTCCCGACAGACTGCAGCCCTCCTCGTCGCTAGCCTGCCGCTACCGAGGTCGTCTCGGGACATCCGAAGGAGGGCACCATGAAGCGCATCCTATTCCTGACACTCACAGCGGCGCTGTTCGCAAGCTGCGAGAGACCGGTGGGACCGGCGACGCACGAACCGCCGGCCTTCGCGTTGACCGCCGCGACCAGCACGACATTCAGCGGGGACGCTACTGTGTTGCGGGCCGCAGTGCTCGGCCTCGCGCCGATCGTCGTAGGCGAGGCGGGCCCGGTTTCCGAATCGGGAGGGGCGGAGGAATCCTCAGTGCTGTCGGTCAGCAAGGACGAGACCGGCGGCCTACTCTCGGCCGAAGTCGTCCACGCCGCTGTCGTGGCCCAGGGGAACAGCAGCAGCGCAGAGGCGTCCGTTGCGAGCGCGAACCTGACGGTGGCGGGCAATGCCATTCGGGCCGATTTGCTGCGGTCTCAGGCCGAGGCGACCTGTGACGGCGCCGGACAAGCCAGCGCGAGCGGCAGCTCGGAGGTCGCCGGGCTGGTCATCAATGGGACCGCGATCGCGGTCAGCGGTAACCCCAACCAGAAGGTGGACCTGCCGGGCCTGAGAGTCGTGATCAATGAGCAGTCCGGCTCGGCAAACGGCAACCGGTCCGATATCACCGTCAACGCGCTGCACGTGACGGCCTTCGACCCCCTCAGCGGCCAGACGCTCGCCGAGGTTATCATCTCCTCGGCACATGCGGACATCAGGTGCGCCGCATGCCCCCCGCCGGTGGGCGACTTCGTGACCGGAGGTGGCTGGATCACCGGTCCGTCGGGAGCCCGGGCGAGCTTCGGCGTCGCCGGAGGGATCAAGAATGGTGGGTTCTGGGGCCACTTGACCTACATCGATCACGGCCCCAATGGCGTCAAGGTGAGGGGTACGAGCGTGACGTCGTACGAAGTGACGGGCCCCACCTCACGTCGCATCAAGGGCACCGCCGAGGTGGACGGGGTGAGCGGCATCGGCTACACGGTCGACGTGACCGACGCCGGCGAACCCGGCCGGGATGACACGTTCTCGATCACGTTGTCGAATGAGTACAGCGCGTCGGGGAAGCTCGCCGGTGGCAACATCCAGTTGCACGCCAAGCCGGACGCGTGCCCGTGATTCATGCAGGGGCGGGGAGCGGGGAGCCATCGCGCTCCCCGCTCGTGTGCGGCGCGAGCACTCCTTCGCTACGCGCGCGTTCCGCGCGCTCCGCTCAGGATGACAGCTCGAGCGTGTCGTTGGACTAAAGAGAAAACGAACGGCAGATCGTTGGGTGTCCGTGCGCTAAAGCGCCGGCTCGGCCACTTCACGCGCCCTGAAGGGCG
>QHUE01000286.1 GCA_003221825.1 Gemmatimonadota bacterium | reverse complement strand
GGACTGGTTTCATTTCCACACGTTCGACTCCACCCAGGCGCTCACTTTCTTCATTAAGTACCCATCGTTCGGAGACACCAGTGCCGCTGCGACGCGGACGTTCCTGATCGACTCGCTGGCGTACGCCTACGGTGCGGCCGGTGACCCGGTCGAGAAGTTCTATGGACGCGACTCCGTGGATTTCATCGGCTCGGATTTCTCCCGCTGCAAAGGGGACGAATTCCAACCCCTTCAGGCGCCGCGCGAGTCCACGACCGTGGCACTCAAGACACTGCCCAGCCATGATCTGCACGTCCTGACCTTCTTCTCGCGCACCCAGCGCTACGGACTGACGGTGGCCCAGGGGTATTTCACGGCCGACCCACGAATCAAGCCCGACGCATTCGAGGAAAACGATCTTTGTCACTACGCGGACAGTCAGCAGATCAACATTCCTACGCGGGCGTCCGGCTTGCCGGGCTTCAGCGATACCCTCAACATCGACAATCCGTTCGAACTGGACTGGTATCGTATCAACGTCCCCGCGCCCGGTCTCGGCGACTCTACCCTGTTTCGCATTCAAAGCCGTCCGTTTGTGGCGGGACGGGACTCCTCGGACATCGACATCTACGTGCTCACGGTGCCGGGCTCGACCGGCTCCAACGTCACCGAGGTCGGATCGTCCCAAAACGCGGGGTCGACCGAGAATCTGGTGCTCGGTCTGAGCGCCGGATCGTATTACGTCGCGGTCGTGGATTACGCCGGTGTCGCGATGCGTTACTCCATGTGCATCAGGCAAATCCCGGCCATTGGGGTCCGCACCTGCAACCTCATCCTGCCAGGTCCGGTGGTCCCCGGAGCCACTAAGGCGCGCCCACGAGCCTCGCCCCCGGTGTCCGGAGGCAGGCGCAGCTCGTTCCTCGACTCGCGCGCTCGCCCATGACGGGAGCCGCCGGATCGACGATGGAATGCCTGAAGTGTCACACGCCACTCCCGGACGGCAGCAAGTTCTGCTACGCGTGCGGCGCCGACGTGACCGGCGGCGGCACGCTGGGCGCAACCACTGGCACCGAAGGCCTGATGCAACGGCTGCAGCGCCTCGTCGAGGGCAAGTACCGCGTCGACCGGATGGTCGGCAAAGGCGGCATGGGTGCGGTCTTCCTCGCGCACGATCTCACGCTCGAGCGCGAGGTCGCCATCAAGGTGCTCCCGCCAGACATCTCGATGGACGCGCATATCGTCAAGCGCTTCCAGCAGGAAGCGAAGACGGCGGCGAAGCTCGACCACACCAACATCATTCCGATCTATCGCGTCGAGAGCGAAGGGGGCCTCAATTATTTCGTGATGAAGTACATCGCGGGCACGTCGCTCGAGGATGTGCTCGACCAGAAACAGCAGCTGACCATCGACTACATCCAGCGCGTGTTGTGGGAAGCGGCCTGCGCCCTCGGCCACGCGCACCAGCGCGGCGTCGTGCATCGCGACGTGAAGCCGGCCAACATCATGTTCGATCACGACGGGCGCGTGATGCTGACCGACTTCGGGATCTCGAAGGCGCTGCAGGCGGCGAGCGGCTTCACCGGCACCGGGATGATCATCGGCACGCCGCATTACATGGCGCCCGAGCAGGCGAAGGGCGGCACCGTCGACGGGCGCGCCGACCAGTACTCGCTGGGCGTGGTCGCCTACCGGATGCTCACCGGCGAGCTGCCGTACAGCGGCGATTCGGTTCACACCATCCTCTATAAGCACATCTTCGAGGAGGTGCCGCGCGCCAGCGGCAAGCGACGCGACTCGCCGGAGTTCCTGACCTCGGCGATCGCGCGCTCCCTCTCCAAGGAGGCCGACCAGCGCTTCCCGACGATGGAGGAGTTTGCCACCGCCGTGTGGCCGGAGCAGCCGGTCGCGGCGCCGCGGAAATCCGGGAGCACGCCAAAGGCCCCACGCCGGCCGCCGCCACCGCGCAAAGCGAGCGCCGATGCGCCGACCGAGGTGACCAACGCGCCAACGACGCCCATCCCCCGCGCCGGGATGAAGATCCCGGCGGAAAAACAGAAGCGGTCGGGCGTCGGGATGCTGGTCGGCGCGTTGGTGGTCGTTGCCGCCGGCGTCGGTGGGTATCTCGCGCTGGGAAAGAAAAGCGAGCCGCCGCCGGCCGCGCCGCCTCCGCCGCCACGGGTCGCTGCATCGGTCGAGACGGTGCACGTGGCGCAGCCGCCGCCACCCCCGTCGCGACGGCAGACCGCGCCAGCGGCACCACCGCCCGCGCCGGCCGCTGCGCAGGGCTACGTCTCGGTGAACTCGAATCCGCCGGGAACGCTGTTCATCGACGGGCGTGACCTCGGCTCGGTCCCGGTGATCGAGGAGCCGGTGTCGGCCGGGCGGCACACGATCCGCGTGGAGCGGGCGGGATTCAAGACCAAGACCGAAACGATCGACGTGCCGGCCAATACGACGGTGCGCAGGACGTACGTCCTCGAACAGGAGGGCTCAGAGTGATGCGTCGCTCGACCTGGCTGCTCCTCGTCATTCCCCTGATCTTTCCGCCGGCGCTGGCGGCACAAACGGTCCAGAACGCCACCCTGCGCCGCGCGCAACAGGCGTTCGACAATCTCGATTACCGTCAGGCGCTCACACTCGGCCAGGCTTCGCTGCGCGAGCGCCTCACCGGCTACGAGCGCGCGCGCGCGTACGAGCTCCTGGGGTTCACGTACAGCGGGATGGACTCGATTCTCAAAGCGGTCGACGCGTTCAAGCAGGTCGTGCTGATCGAGCCGGAGCGCGACCTCGATCCCAATCGGACGTC
>QHUE01000301.1 GCA_003221825.1 Gemmatimonadota bacterium | reverse complement strand
CGTCGCGCCCTTCTCGAGCCAGGCCCGCGCCTGCTCGGCGTTCACATCGATCACCGCTGGATTGGCACGCGGATTGTAATGGCCAATCGTCGCCACGAAACGTCCATCGCGCGGCGATTTCGAGTCCGCGACCACAATGCGGAAATAGGCCTGACCTTTGCGTCCCACCCGGCGCAGCCGAATTCGAGTTGCCATTGCCCTACATCCTTTTGATGAACTTGCTCATTTTGCGCATCTGCTGGAACTGTTCCAGCAGTCGATTCACTTCCTGGACGGTCCTGCCTGACCCTTTCGCGATCCGCTGCTTGCGCGATCCGCTCAGCACGCTGGGATCGGCACGCTCCGCCGGCGTCATCGACAGCACGATCGCCTCGACGTGCTTGAGGCGCTTGTCGTCCATCGACACGCCTTGCAGCGCCTTGGCGTTCACGCCCGGCAACAGACCCAGCACCTGCTTCAGCGGACCCATCTGCTGCATCTGCTTCAACGCCACCAGAAAATCCTGCAGGTCCATGCCCTTCTTGGACCGGGCTTTCTGCTCGAGGCGTTTGGCGGCTTCGGCATCGACACTCGCCGCGGCCTTCTCGACCAGCGCGACCACGTCGCCCTGTCCCAGGATCCGCCCCGCCATACGCGCCGGATCGAACGGCTCCAGCGCGTCGGTCTTCTCACCCACGCCGACGTACTTGATCGGCACACCGGTCACGCCATGAATCGACAGCGCCGCGCCGCCGCGGGCATCGCCGTCGAGCTTCGTCAGAATCACGCCGGTGAGCCCGACACCTTCGTGGAAGCCGCGCGCGATCCTCACCGCGTCCTGCCCCGTCATCCCGTCCGCCACGAGCAACACTTCGCGCGGGGAGACCGCCGCTTTCAGCGCCCGCAGCTCATCCATCATCTCGGCGTCGATCTGCAGGCGGCCGGCGGTATCGACGATCACCGTCCGCGCCCGCGCCGATTCGGCCTCCCGCAGCGCGTCCTGCACCAGCTTTTGTACGGGCGCAGCATGCTGCGCCCCTACCCCGGCCCCAAACACCGGCACGCCAACCTGCTGGCCCAGCTGCCGCAGCTGCTCCGCCGCCGCGGGCCGATAGATGTCGGCCGCCACGAGCGCGGGCGCCTTCTGCTCGAGCTTCAACCGCCGCGCGAGCTTGGCCGCGGTCGTGGTCTTCCCCGATCCCTGTAACCCGACCAACAGAATGACCGTTGGGCCTACGGACGCAAATTGTAGGGGCGCAGCATGCTGCGCCCCTACACCGGACGCCAACGCCGCGTCCGATGCGCCGAGCAGCGTCGCAATTTCGTCGTGCACCAGCTTGACGACTTGCTGGCCGGGGCTGACTGCCTTGACCTGCAGCGTCCCCACGGCCCGCTCGCGGACACGCTCGACGAATCCGCGCGTGACCTCGAAACTCACGTCCGCCTCGAGCAGGTGGCGGCGGATTTCGCGCAGCGCGTCGGTAACGTCGCTTTCCGAGAGCACCCCGCGACCCCTGAGCCGGTTCAGTACCCCGGTCAGCTGCTCGGAAAGGGCCGTAAACATAAGCGTAGCAAGCTAAATGGCGAGTACCCTTATACCAAGTGGGGGTCTTATTTTGGCTTCTATGGCAGGCCAGATCCGCGAGACGCAGCAGACGCCGCAGACGCAGCAGGTCATCCCGCAGTGGTCGCGGCCGGACGACGCCGAGCGGCAAGCCCGCCTCGATGCTATGAAGCGGCGGGCGACCGCGTTACTCGGCGTCGCGCTGCTGGTATTCGTGGTGGCAAGCATTTACGAGCCGCTGTACCCCTGGCTCGGCTACGTGCGCGCCACCGCCGAAGCGTCGCTGGTCGGCGGACTGGCAGACTGGTTCGCGGTGACGGCGCTGTTCCGCCATCCCCTGGGCCTGCCGATTCCCCACACCGCCATCGTCGCGACGCGCAAAGAGCGCATTGGGCAGATCCTCGGCAACTTCGTCCAGAACCACTTCCTATCGCGCGAGGTGATCGCCGCGAACCTGCGCCGCGTCCATCCCGCCGAACGCGCGGCGCAGTGGCTCGCCGATCGCGAGCACGCGCGGCAGATCTCCCGGCAATTCGCCAGTGGCCTCGTGAAAACGCTGGACGGCCTGCCTCCCAACGAGCTTCAGGACCTCGTGAGTCAGGTGGTGCGGAACCGCGTCCGGACGTTTCGCGTCGCGCCGGCCCTCGGCAAGACGCTGGCGCTGGCGCTCGCCGATAACCGGCAGGAAGAGCTGCTCAACGCGACGGTGAAGCTGGCGGCGGAGGCGGTCCGGAATAACCGCGACTTGATTCGGGAGCGTGTGCGCGCCGAGACGCCGTGGTGGGTGCCGCCCGTGGTCGACGACAAGATCTATCAGAAGATCATCGTCGCGGTCGAACGGCTGTTGCAGGACATGGTCATGGATCCGGCGCATCCGCTGCGCACCGCGTTCGACCACGCAATTCGGGACTTCATCGAGCGCCTGCAGCATTCGCCCGAGGTCATTGCCCGGGCGGAGGCACTGAAGGAAGAGTGGCTCATGGGCGCGCAGACGGACGAGCTGGCGCGAAAGCTCTGGGAGGGAATCCGGCAGGCGGTGAGCCAGTATGCAACCGGCACCGACGGGGGGAGCAGTGCGGGTCCGAGCCCGCTCGACAGCGGTTTGAGCGAATTCGGGATTGCTCTCCTCTCGAATCCCACGCTCCTCGCCGACCTCGACGATCTGCTGATCGATGTCACGGCTGGTGTGGTCGAGAAGTATCGGCACGAGATCGGCGATTTGATCGCGCAGACGGTGGCGAGTTGGGATCCGGCGGCAACGTCGCGGCGCTTCGAGCTGGCGGTGGGGCGGGACCTGCAGTTTGTGCGGATCAACGGTACGCTGGTCGGCGGGCTCGTCGGCCTGCTGATCTACGCGATTACTCGCCTCCTCCACTGAGGCGCACGGTCGGAAGCGCGCGCCACCCTTTCCAATCGTTGGCAGCATCGACCAGGCGGACAACCGGCCGCCCCTGGATCGTGAGCTGTTTTATTTCCGACCGGCGTGCTTTAGGGTCCGGCCGTCGTTTTGCCCACGCGCGCTGC
>QHUE01000300.1 GCA_003221825.1 Gemmatimonadota bacterium | reverse complement strand
CTGCCGCCAGCGCCTGATCGATCTGCTGCCAATCGCGTTCGGTGGTGGGCCGGCTGTCGTCCACGATCAGCGGCGCCTCATAGGTCGCCACCTTCTTGATGCCCGCGAGGCGCGTGGCGGCGTCGAGGGCGAGCACGGCGCCCGAGGACGTGCCCCAGACAGCCGCCGAGCCACCCGCTGCTTGCAGCACGGCGTGCAGATCTTCGATTTCGCGAGCCACGTTGTATGCGGGCGCATCGCCGCTCTCGCCCCGGCCGCGGCGGTCGTATGTGAACACCGTGAAATGCTCGGCCAGGAGCCGAGCCAGGGCCGCACTCGGCCCCATTTTGCGATAGCACATAGCGGCATCGACCAGGATCACGGCGGGTCCCTGCCCAACGCGGTCGTAGGCGATCGGGGTGCCGTCTTTGGAAATGACTTGCATAGGTCCGCATCCTCGTTCGACAGGGTTTCCTGATTTGGCCCACGCGCCCATCAGTTGGGCGTTCCCACCGAACCGATACCGCGCCAGCCCGTCGTGGTGGGTCACTCCCCAAACCGCACACGTCTGGTCTCCCGCTCCTGCCCCGTTGGCCGCGTCAGCGACTCGTACAGCTCAGGCCGGCGCGCCCGCAGCCAGCGCCGTCCGGATGACGTGGGCAGGACCGATGCGTCGAGATCCGCGACGACCATGTCGTCACCCAACGCCCGCGACTCCGCGATCACGTCACCATAAGGATCGAGCACCATCGCGTTGCCGGTGCGGATCTCATCGTCGTCAGGGCCGATGCCGTTGCTGAACAACAGGAACATGCCGTTGTCATGCGCCCGACTCGGGAGCCAGCGCATGAGCCACGCGCGGCCCTTGGGTCCGCACAGCTCCGCCTCGCACGCCGCGGGATCCTCATGGCGAGCGGCCCAGACCGCGAGATCGATCGGCTTCATGCCGCGCGGGCTCAGCGAGTCACACCCGCCCGTCTGGTGCGGCGCGAGCAGGATCTCGGCGCCCAGCAGCGCCGTGGCGCGGGCGTTCTCGACGATGTTGTTGTCGTAACAGATCAGCACACCCACGCGGCACCCGTGCGGCGTGTCGAACACGGTGTAGCGGTTCCCGGCGCAGATGTTGGGGTGCTCAAAGACGTGCAGCTTGCGGTGCACCGCCCACGTCCCATCCGGCATCGCGACGACATAGGCATTGTAGACGCCGCCATCGGGGGGGGGCGCCCGCTCCAGCAACCCCGCGCCGATGGTCATCCCGTGTTCCCGCGACAGCTCCAGGAGGTCGCGCGTCGACGGCCCGTCGGGGACCGGCTCGGCCAGTGCCTCGAACGCCGCGGGCGACAGCTTGCGCACGTGCCAGTAGCCCGTGAGGCACATCTCCGGGAACGCAATCATCTCCACGCGCTCGCGCGCGGCCTCCGTCACGAAGTGGACAATGCGGCCGAAGTTATACGCCTTGTCGCCCGCAGCGTGTTGAAACTGGACGGTCGCCACACGGATGTCGCGCATGCAGCGGAGAATTGTATCGCTGAGAGGGCGAGCCTGGCAGGCGCCTTTGAGTCTCAGCGATACGTCAGGCCGACTCCAAGATCAACGACGTTCTGCTTCCACCCCGTGAGGGAAAACGGATGTGCCCCGGTGTTGTGGACAGTCCCAAGGTTCCCGTAGGCATACGTCAACCGCGGCGTCAGTGACACCCGAGACCTCAGCGCGATGTCGTACCCCGCGTCCGCTGTGAACCCCCAGCCCCAGGCATTGCTGAACGCGTCCGCAGACGTGCTGTGATAATTGGACAGCCCGAGGCCCCCGCCCAGAAAGAATCCGCCCCCGCCCCCGGCGGCAGGATAGTAGTGGAGGACCGCTCCGATGTTGGTCAGCCGTTGGCTGGCTGACGCGCTGCTGGTGAAATCAGGCGCGCCGGAATGCCACCACACGTGCAGCGCCCCGCCCATCCGAAAGTGCTGATCCACCGCAGCGACCTCCACGAATCCGGCGGTGCCACCCGTGCGCGGCCCACCGAAGCACACGCTGTCGCACGACACGTTCATCGTGCCATGCCCCAGTCCGGCTTCGACCCACAGGCCCCCGTGGCGTTGGCCGGACTGCGCATGCGCGCGCGGCGCCGCGAGCCAGAGGCCTGACACTGCTAGGACAACCATCGTAGTGCGCATGGTCACTCCTTTGATGGGTTTCGCATTCCTATCTCATACCCCGCCGCCGGTGCTTCCGTCGAACGGTCGTGAACTGAAACGACGGCCTAGCGGCATGTCGTCCCGGCCGGAAGCGGAGGGACCCCGCGCCGTCAAGGCTGAGGAATCCGCACCAACTCCTTCCGAGGGGCGAGCACGAACAGCAGCACGGCCGCCAGGCCGGTCACAACCACGCCGGCCAGCAGCTCGCCGCGTTTGGTGGGAAGTTGAATCGCCATCAGCGCCATGACAGCCGTATGCGCGAAACTGGACCATACGGCGTACGCGATCAAGCTGCGATACGCGGAGGGGTTGCGCGCCGCGAGCACCAGGAAAACGCCGAGCGCCGCCAAGATGGTGTAGAACATCGGCGCTGTCGTCCCGCCAGTCGGGCGCAGGGCCAGCAGAGAGGTCACCAGCGCACTGATATTGGTGACGGCCGTCCCCAGACCCAACACCACCAGCACGACCTGCAGCGCGCGTTCCCGATTAGACGTCACGGCCATGGAAGCCTCCCGAAGTGGATGCGCTGCGAGGATGATCCAAATCCCTGCAGTAGCTAGTAGGGGCGCAGCATGCTGCGCCCCTACCCACGTCTCCGCATGTTACGTCCCTACCGGCTGATTCACGACGCGATAAAGACGTACTCGTGTTGCGCGTCTCGAATCGTCAGCCGTTTCCCACCATCGCTCACCACGAACTCGAAGCCCGAGATCCCGGGAGCGATCGTGAGAAATGAGATCGAGCCGTCCGGATTCTTCCGCGTCGCGACCTCGCTCCGGAACTCGCCGAAGTCGAACACGGTGCGCCCGCCCTCACGGCGGACGTCGATGTC
>QHUE01000099.1 GCA_003221825.1 Gemmatimonadota bacterium | reverse complement strand
AGTCTTCGACCGCGGCGCCTTCCTTCAGGAACTCGGGGTTGGAGCAGACGTGGAACGGCGTCGTGGTTTCGCGCGCGATCTGCGCCCGCACCTTCTCGGCCGTGCCGACGGGGACCGTGCTCTTCGTGACGACGACCTTGGGCCCGTTCATATGCTTGCCGATCGTCGTCGCGACCGCGAGGACATGCTGCAGATCGGCCGAGCCGTCTTCGTCGGGCGGCGTGCCGACGGCAATGAACACGACCTCGGAGCGCTCGACCGCATTCCCGACGTCGGTCGTGAACGCCAGCCGGCCCTCGCGTTGATTGCGCAGGACGATCGGCTCGAGGCCCGGCTCGTAGATCGGGAGCTTGCTCGCCTTGAGGTTCTTGATCTTGGCGGCATCGACGTCGGCACAGGCGACGTCGTTGCCCGTCTCCGCGAGACAGGCGCCCACGACCAGACCCACGTACCCGGTGCCGACGACGGCGACCTTCACGCGCGGGTGCCGGCCTTGGGCAAGACATGCCGCGTATCCACCACCGCGCGGGCATGCCGTGCGACCAGCTTGTAGTCGATCGCGGCATGATCGGTCACGATGATCACGCAGTCCGATTGCGTGAGCGTCTCGGCGGTGAGCGGCACGGAGTCGAGGGCGATGCCGTCCTCTTTGAGCACCGGCACATGCGGATCGTGATACGAGACCACCGCGCCGCGCTGATGCAGCAGCCGGATCACGTCGAGCGCCGGGCTCTCGCGGATGTCGTCGATGTTCTTCTTGTAGGCGACCCCCACCAGCAGCACCCGGCTCCCGCGCACCGCTTTCCCCTGCTCGTTGAGCGTATCCACCACTTTGCCGACCCAGAACTCGGGCATTTCCGCATTCAGCTCGCCGGCCAGCTCGATGAACCGCGTCTTGTAGTTCAGCGTCCGCATCTTCCAGGCGAGATAGTGCGGATCGAGGGGAATGCAGTGACCGCCGACGCCGGGGCCCGGCGTGAATTTCATGAAGCCGAACGGCTTGGTCGAGGCGGCCTCGATGACTTCCCACACGTCCACGCCCAGCTTGTCGCACACGATCGCCATTTCGTTCGCCAGCCCGATGTTCACGCTGCGGAAGGTGTTCTCGAGAATCTTCACCAGCTCCGCCGCTTCGGGTGACGACACCGGCACCAGCGTATCGATCGCCGGCTGGTACAGCGCGATCGCAACCTTGAGGCACGCGGGCGTGATGCCGCCGATTACCTTCGGGGTGTTCCGCGTGTTGAAGCGCTCATTGCCGGGATCGACCCGCTCGGGAGAGAACGCCAGGAAGAAGTCCTGACCGACCTTGAGCCCGGTCGCCTCGAGCGCGGGGAGCATCAGCTCGCGCGTCGTGCCGGGATACGTCGTCGACTCGAGCACGACGAGTTGTCCCTTGCGCAGCGCGCGCTTCACCGACTCGGTCGCCGCCAGCACGTAGCTCACGTCGGGATCTTTGGTCTTGGACAGCGGTGTGGGCACGCTGATCGAGATGACGTCGGGCTCTTTGAGGCGGGTCAGATCGGCGGTGGCGGAGAACTTCTTGGCGTTCACCGCGTCGGCGACCGTCGCGGCGGGCACGTCCTGAATGTGCGAGCGGCCGCCGTTGAGCGCGTCCACGACTCTGGGGTTCACATCCACGCCGAGCACGCGGTAGCCGGCGCGGACCAGCTCCATCGCCAGCGGGAGCCCGACGTAGCCGAGGCCGACGACGCCGAAGAGCGCGGTGCGGTCCTTCGCCTTCGCGAGGAGCGTATCGACAATGGTGGGTGCAGCGGCAGTCGCCGTCATGGAGTCTCCGGAGCGCCGCCCCGCGCGAGCGAGCGCGAGGCGGCTTCTAGCACGCGGACGACGCGCACGCCGTCCTCGGCGCTCGCGCGCGGCGGCTCACGGCCTTGCGCGGCGCGAACGAAATGAGCCAACTCGGCCGCGAGCGGCTCCACGGTCGGAACACGAGGGATGAAGATGTCGCCCTCCCGGATCGCCAGGCTCTCGCCGAACGAGCCGTATTCGGGCGGGCGGTCCACGCCTTTGTCGTAGATGCGGAGTTTTTCGCGTGGCTCCATGTCGTCAAATACCACCATTTTCTTGGCGCCCACCACCGTCAGCTTCCGTTCTTTGTGGGGATCGAGCCACGACATCTGGACGTGCGCGAGCACCCCGCTCGCAAACTCCATCGTCAGAAACACGACGTCCTCGATCGCGGGCTGTAAATAGCTCTTGCCGTGCGCCGCGACGCGTACGGGTTGCTCATCGAGCAAGTAGAGTGCCACTGACACATCATGCGGGCCGAAGCTCCACAGGGCGTTTTCGTCCTTCCGGACTTGGCCGAGGTTCACGCGCAACCCATAGAGATAGAATACCTTGCCCAGCTCGCCTTGCTGCACCATGTCGCGCAGGCGCTCGACGGCAGGATGGTAGACCAACAAATGGCCGGCGAGCACCGGGACCCCGCGCCGGGCGCCCTGCCGGGCCACCGCCTCGGCGTCCCGCACGCTCAGCGCGAACGGCTTCTCGACCAGCACCGGCTTGCCCGCGGCAAGCGCCTGGTGGGCGACCGCGGCGTGCGTGGCGGCTGGAGACGCCACAATCACCGCGTCCACAGCACCCAAGAGCGCCGCCAAATCGGCCGTCACCAGCGCGGCCGGGTACTGCCGCGACACCCGTTCGCGAACCTTGGCATCTGTGTCACAAACTGCTGTCAGCTCGCCTTCCGCCAGCCCGGCAACCGTGCGGACGTGGTTCCGCCCCCACGCCCCGGCGCCAACCACGCCGATCTTGAGCCGCGTCACCGATAGAATCCGCGAATCGCATCGATCACCCGATCGAGCTGCGGCCGGGTCAGCTCCGGATAGATCGGCAGCGAAATCGCCTCGCGCGACGCCTGCTCCGCCTGCGGCAGGCTGCCATCCTTGTATCCGAGGTGCGCAAAACAGGGTTGCCGGTGGAGCGGGATCGGATAGTACACCGCGTGACCGATCCCTTCCTTCTTCAAGTGCGCCTGCAGCGCGTCGCGCCGCTCGGCGCGCAGCGTGTACTGGTGAAAGATGTGTTCGTTGGCAGGGTCCACCACGGGCGGTTTGACTTCCGGGACCTCGGCGAGCGCCTGCGTATAGTAGGCCGCGTGCTCGCGCCGCTGGGCGGACCATTGAGCCAGATGCGGCAGCTTGGCGAGCAGGATAGCGGCTTGCAGCGTGTCGAGGCGGGAGTTGGTGCCCACTTCATCGTGATGGTACTGCTTGGCGCCGCCGTGCAGCCGCAGGTTCTTGAGGCGGTCGGCGGCCGCATCGTCCGAGGTGACCATCATCCCACCGTCTCCCCAGGCGCCGAGATTCTTGCTCGGAAAGAACGAATAGCCCGTCACCCATCCCAGCTCGCCGGCCACGCGCCACTCGCCGTCCATCTTGCGCCGGGCGCCAATCGCCTGCGCGGCATCCTCGATAACCTTCACCCCCAAGGGCCGCCCGATTTGCATCAGCTCGAGCATGTCCGCCATCTGGCCATAGAGAT
The DNA here is from genome assembly GCA_003221825.1 of Gemmatimonadota bacterium. Classification (GTDB taxonomy): domain Bacteria; phylum Gemmatimonadota; class Gemmatimonadetes; order Gemmatimonadales; family GWC2-71-9; genus 20CM-2-65-7. Next base: position 6,956 of record QHUE01000099.1, on the reverse strand, counting down.
GCACCGGCATGATCGCGCGGGTCCGCGGCGTGATCGCGCGCTTCACCGCGGCGGGATCGATATTGAACGTGTCGGGCTGAATGTCCACGAACACCGGCGTGGCGCCGGCATTGTGGATCGTGCCCGCCGTCGCGAAAAAGGTGAACGGGGTGGTAATCACCTCGTCGCCGGGCTTCAGGTTCAACGCCTTGAGCGGCAGGAGCAGCGCATCCGTACCGCTCGCGCAGCCGATCCCGTGCTTCGCGTGCGACAGCCGCGCGATCTCCGCTTCGAGCTGCGACACGGACGGCCCCATGATGAACTGCTGCGTCTCGATGACCTGCATCATCGCGGGCAGCACATCGTCTTTGATCGCGCGATACTGCGCGACCAGGTCGAGCATGGGGATGTTCATGACGCCCGCGCGCGGGAGGGCTGGGTCTGGCGCAGCGTCCCGCCGCTTTCCGTGTAGCTGGCTCCGCAGGCGCCGCACGTGGCATGACCGCCGCCGGGATGCACTCGCTCACCGCACTGACACATCCACCCGACGCGCCGCGCCGGCACGCCGACCATCAGGCCGTACGCCGGCACGTCGGCGGTGACGACGGCGCCGGCGCCGATGAACGCGTATTCGCCGAGGGTGATGCCGCACACGATCGTGGCGTTCGCGCCGATCGAGCTGCCGCGCTTCACGAGCGTGCGCCGGTATTCGTTCTTGCGCGGCACGTGGCTGCGCGGGTTCATCACGTTCGTGAACACGCAGGAAGGTCCGCAGAAGACGTCGTCTTCCAGCTCGACGCCCTCGTAGATCGAGACGTTGTTCTGGATTTTGACGTTGTTCCCGATTTTCGTGCCGGGCATCACGACGACGTTCTGGCCGAGGTTGCAGCGCTCGCCGATGACGGCGCCCGGCATCACGTGCGAAAAATGCCAGATCTTGGTGCCGGGGCCGACCACCGCCCCGTCATCGACGTAGCTCGACTCGTGTGCGAAGTACTCCGAGGCCGCCATCTAGACCCCGATAACCTTGCACTCGAGCTCCAGCGTCACGCCCGTTTTCTTCGCGACCGTCTTGCGGAGGTGCTCGATGACCTTGAGCACGTCGCTCGCGGTCGCGGTGCCTTTGTTGATGATGTAGTTGGCGTGCAGGGTGGAGACCTGCGCCCCGCCGACCGTGAAGCCCTTGAGACCGCACTCGTCGATCAGCATCCCGGCGGTTTTCGTACCGCCGCTGGGGTTGGTGAACGTCGAGCCGCAGCAGGGCTGGTCGAACGGCGTGCCGGCTTTCCGCCACCGGAGGAGCTTCGACTGCAGCTCCTTCAGCTTGGCCGGCGATTCCTCGCCCAGGCCCAGCTTCGCTTCGAGAACGATGCCCTCGATGTTGCTCGAGCGATACTTGAAGGAGATCTGCTTGCGCGACAGTTGTTTGACCTTGCCGCGCGGATCCATGACGGTCACCTCGGTCACGATCTCGGCGAATTCCGCGCCATGGCAGCCCGCGTTCATGAAAATGCCGCCGCCCACCGTGCCGGGAATGCCGATGAACCGCTCGACCCCGACAAAGCCCGCTTCGGCCGTGCGCCGCGCCAGGATCGGCGTCGGCATCCCGGCACCGATGATCGCCGTGGCGCCCTTCATCTCGAAGCGGTCGAGCCCCTTCCCCATCCGAATCACGAGGCCGGGGAACCCGCCGTCCTTGACGAGCACATTGGAGCCGAGACCCAGCACGAGCCACGGCAGGCCGCGATCATGCGCGAGCTCCAGCGCGCGCACGACGTCCTCGCTGTCGGCGGGCATGGCGAGGTAGCGTGCGGGCCCGCCGATGCGCCAGGTGTTGTAGCGCGCCAGCGGCTCGTTCTCGAGCAGCTTGCCGCGGAATTTGATCTTGGCCGGGGGCGGAGGAGGCGCGGGGGCCGCGACCTTCTTCGTTACGCCCTTACGGCTGCCGCGATCCGCGCGCCGGTCGGCGCTTTTTCTCCGTTCGCTCTTTCGTGCCATTCCTGTAGGCTCCTAACGCTCCCGGTGCGGCTGCGGAGCGCAATGATCGCATCACACGCGGCACTCGCCGCGGACATGGTCGTCGTGTACGGCACCCGATGCACCAGCGCGGCGCGCCGGATGGCGTAGTCATCCACCTGCGTGAACTTTCCCAACGGCGTGTTGATCAAGAGCTGCACGTCGCCGGACACGATCAGATCGATCGCGTTCGGCCTGCCCTCGTGCACCTTCAACACCCGCTCCGCCGGCACACCACGGCCGCGGAGATACCGTTCCGTCCCCTCGGTCGCGAGGATGCGGAACCCCAACTCGTGGAAGCGGCGCGCGATCGGCAGCACCGTCGGCTTGTCATGGTCATTCACCGTGACGAAGACCGTGCCCTCGAGGGGCAGGCTGCCTTCCACCGCGATCTGCGCCTTGGCGAAGGCCATCCCGAAGCTGTCCGCGAGACCCATCGCTTCCCCGGTGGACCGCATTTCCGGCCCCAACACGGTATCCACGCCGGGCAGCTTGGTGAAGGGGAAGACCGCCTCCTTCACGGCCACCCCGGCGACGGGAAGCTCATCGGGAAGGCCCAAATCGTCCAGGGTCCGCCCGACAATGACCGCCGCGGCGAGCTTGGCCAGGGGGACCCCGGTGGCCTTGCTCACGAACGGCACCGTCCGGGACGCCCGCGGATTGACCTCCAGAACGTAGACTACGCCGTTCCGGATGGCGTACTGGACGTTGATCAGCCCGATGACGTTCAGCGCCTTGGCGAAGGCCTGGGTATAGCGGCGCATCTCTTCCACCTGGCGGTCGCCGATCAGGTACGGCGGGAGGACGCAGGCGGAATCGCCGGAGTGTACCCCCGCGTCCTCGATGTGCTGCATGACGCCGCCGATCACGCAGCGCGTGCCGTCGGCGATCGCATCCACATCCGCCTCGAAGGCGTCTTCGAGGAAGCGATCGATCAGCACCGGGTGTTCGGGCGCGACGCGCGCCGCTTTCACGAAGTAATCGCGCAGCGAGCCGTCGTCGTAGACGATCTCCATCGCCCGCCCGCCGAGCACGTAGGACGGCCGCACCAGGACGGGATAGCCGATGCGCTGCGCGACCCCGACCGCCTCGTCGACGGAGCGGGCAATGCCGTTGGGCGGCTGCGTTATACCGAGCTTGTCGGCCAGCTCCTCGAAGCGCTCCCGGTCTTCGGCGATGTCGATCGCGTCGGGCGAGGTGCCCAGGATCGGGACGCCGGCAGCCTCGAGCGGCTTGGTGAGCTGGAGCGGCGTCTGGCCGCCCAGCTGCACGACGACACCCTTCGGCTTCTCCCACCGCGTGATCTCCAGGACGTCTTCGAACGTGAGCGGCTCGAAGTACAGCTTGTCCGAGATGTCGAAGTCGGTGGATACGGTCTCGGGGTTCGAGTTGATCATGATCGTCTTGAACCCGAGCTCGCGGAACGCGAGGCCGGCGCGCACGCAGCAGTAGTCGAACTCCACGCCCTGCCCGATCCGATTCGGGCCGCTGCCGAGGATCACGATCCCCTGCTCGCCGAACGGCTCGGACTCGTTCTCCTCGTCGTACGACGAGTAGAGATACGGCGTCGCCGAGGGGAACTCGCCGGCGCAGGTGTCGACGGTCTTGTAGGCGGGGTGAATGCCGAGGCTCCACCGCTGCTCGCGGATCGCCCCCTCGGTCGTGGTGCGCAGCGCCCCGAGCTGGCGGTCGGAGAATCCCAGGCGCTTCATGCGCTTGAGCTCCGCCGCGCCGACCGCCGCGAGCCCGCCGAACCACCGCTCGGCGTCGACCAGCTCCTGGAGCTGGTACAGGAACCAGGGATCGATCCCCGAGGCCTGCGCGATTTCGTCGACGGTGAGGCCGGCGAGGAACGCCCGTTTGATCTGGAAGATCCGCTCCGGCGTCGCCGTCCGCAGCGCGACGCGCAAATCTTCCGGCGAGGTGCTGGTGAGCCGATCGTCGGCCGGTGTCGCGCCCAGCACCCACCCGGGCCGGCCGATTTCGAGGGCGCGCAGCCCCTTCTGGAACGCTTCCTTGAACGTGCGGCCGATCGCCATGGCTTCCCCTACCGACTTCATCTGGGTCGTCAGCCGGAAATCGGCCGTGGGGAATTTCTCGAACGCGAAGCGCGGCACCTTCACCACGACATAGTCGAGCACCGGCTCGAATGACGCAGGCGTCGTCTTTGTGATGTCGTTCGGCAGCTCGTCGAGCGTGTAGCCGATGGCGAGCTTCGTGCCGATGCGCGCGATGGGGAATCCCGTCGCCTTCGACGCGAGGGCCGACGACCGGGACACGCGCGGGTTCATCTCGATCACCAGCATTTCGCCGTCGGCCGGGTTGACGGCGAATTGGATGTTGCAGCCGCCCGCCTCGACGCCGATCTCGCGGATGATCGCGATTGCCGCGTCGCGCATGCGCTGGTACTCGCGGTCGGTCAGCGTCATGGCGGGCGCGACGGTGATCGAGTCGCCGGTGTGGACGCCCATCGGGTCGAGGTTCTCGATGGAGCACACGATCACGACGTTGTCCCGCCGGTCGCGCATCACCTCGAGCTCGAACTCTTTCCAGCCGAGGACGCTGCGCTCGATCAGGGTCGAGTGCACGGGCGACAGTTCGAGCGCGCGCTCGACCATCTCCTCGAACTCGGCGCGATTGTACGCGACGCCGCCGCCCGTACCGCCGAGGGTGTACGAAGGACGGATGATCGCCGGGTAGCCGACATCCGCGACGGCTTCGAGCCCCGCCTCCACCGACGTGACGGTGTGCCCCGCCGGCGTCGCCAGGCCGATGCGCGTCATCGCCTTGCTGAACTCGGCACGATCCTCGGCCATTTTGATGGCGCGGGCATTGGCGCCGATCAGCTCGACATTGTACGTCTTCAGCGTCCCGTCGTTGGCCAGCGCGATCGCGACGTTGAGGGCGGTCTGGCCGCCCATCGTCGGCAGCAGCGCGTCCGGTTTCTCGCGCTCGATGACCTTGCGCACCCAGTCGGGTGTGACCGGCTCGATGTACGTGCGGTCGGCGAGCTCCGGGTCCGTCATGATCGTGGCGGGATTCGAATTCACGAGGATGACGGTGTACCCCTCTTCCTTCAGGGCCTTCACCGCCTGGGTCCCGGAATAGTCGAACTCGGCCCCCTGGCCGATGACGATCGGCCCGGAGCCGATCAGGAGAATGCGGGCGAGATCAGTTCTTTTGGGCATCGAGGACGTCTCGCAGGATATCGTCGAGGGTGCGGCGGGGGCTCCAACCCGTCGCCGCGCTCAGCTTCGCGGCATCACCCACCAGGTACGGCCGCGCCTCGCGGCGTACCTGGCTGGAATCGACTTCGCGCTTGGGCGCGATGTCCAACAGCTGCTCCAGCCGTGTGTGAATCTGGTCGAGCGTGACCGCACGGCCAGAGGCGATGTTGTACACCTCGCCCGGCGTCCCGCGCTGCAGGAGCAGCGCACACGCGTCGGCCACATCGTCCACATGCAGGAAGTCACGCACCGCCGTCAAATCGCCCACGGGCACCGCGGCCCAGCCATTGCGCTTCACCTCGCGCAGCATCCTACACCGTGCCGGAATCCAGAAGCTTTCGTCCTGCCCCGCCCCGGAGGCGGGAAACGACCGTGCGATGATGATCTTCAGCCCACAGCAGCGCGCCGCCTGCTCCACCGCGAGCTCGGCGCCGAGCTTGCTGGCGCTATAGGGAGTGGACGGCTGGACGCGGTCCTCTTCCTTAATCGGTCGTTGCTGCCATGCATAGACATCCGCTGTCGACGCCAACAGGAAGAGGGGCGGTGTTTTCCACGCGGCGGCGGCTCCGGTGAGTGCCGCCGCGAGTTTCCCGGTCCCCTCGGCGTTGACCGACCAGGCCATCGCCGGATCGCGGTCCGCCGCCCGGCTCAATGCGATCGCCGCCAGATGTATCACGGCATCCACCGGCTCGGCAAAACAGGCGCGCACGGAGACGTCGTTCGCGAGGTCGAGTGAGACGTTCGTAAGGTTTGGAGCGCCGGGACTCCCCGAGGCCCCCGGTCCCACGGCCGCGACCACACGATTGCCGTCGGCGAGCAGCCGGCGCACGACACTCTTGCCCACGAAGCCGTTGGCGCCGGTGACGAGCACTTTCACGCCAGCCGCTCCACGTCCGCGTCCACCATCATTCTCACCAGTTGCTCGAAGCTCACCTTGGGCATCCATCCCAGTTCCTTCCGGGCCCGGCTCGCATCGGCGAGCAGCGTGTCCACCTCGGCGGGACGCACGAATCGGGAATCGACTTTCACGTATTTCTGCCAGTCGAGTCCCACGTGGCTGAACGCCGCGGCGCACAAGTCGCGCACGGTGTGCATCGTGCCGGTCCCGACCACGTAGTCGCTCGGCTCGGGCGGCTGCAGCATGCGCCACATCGCTTCGACGTAGTCCCCAGCAAAGCCCCAGTCCCGCCCGGAATCGAGATTGCCGAGCCGCAGCTCGTTGGTTTTCCCGAGCTTGATGCGCGCGACCGCATCGCTCACTTTGCGCGTCACGAACTCGAGCCCGCGGCGTGGCGACTCGTGGTTGAACAGAATACCGCTAACCGCGTACATGCCGTACGACTCGCGGTAATTCACCGTGATCCAGTGTCCGTAAACTTTCGCGACGCCGTAGGGCGAGCGGGGATAGAACGGCGTCGACTCCCGCTGCGGCGTTTCCACCGCCTTGCCGAACATCTCCGACGAGCTGGCCTGATAGAACCGTGCCTCGGGATGCGCCAGACGGATCGCCTCGAGCAGGCGCGTCACGCCAAGCGCGGTGAATTCTCCCGTGAGGACCGGCTGGTTCCACGACGTCGGGACGAAGCTCTGGGCCGCGAGGTTGTAGACCTCGTCGGGCCTGGCATCGCGGATCACCGTCGTCAGCGAATGCTGGTCCAGCAGATCGGCCGCGACGATGTGCACGCGCTCCAGCAGGTGCCCGATCCGCTCATAGGAGTCGTGCGATGTGCGTCG
>QHUE01000273.1 GCA_003221825.1 Gemmatimonadota bacterium | reverse complement strand
TGGTACAGATTGCCCTGCGTCTCGTGGTGCTCGGCCTCTTCGTCCGAGAGCGCCGTGAGACAGTGCGGGCACCAGTGGATCACGCGATGGCCGCGGTAGATCAGCCCTTCGTCCCAGAGGCGCACGAAGACCTCGCGCACCGAGCGCGAATAGGCCTGATCGAACGTGAACCGCGTGCGGCTCCAGTCGCACGAGCAGCCGATGATCTTGAGCTGCTCGAGGATGGTGTCGCCCGTCGCACGCACGAACTCCCAGACCCGCGCCACGAAGGCGTCGCGGCCCAGGTCCATCCGGGTCGTGCCTTCATCGATGAGCTGCTTTTCGATCACGTTCTGCGTCGCGATCCCGGCATGATCGGTCCCGGGAAGCCATTCCGCACCCCGGCCGCGCATCCGTTCAAAGCGGATCAGCACGTCCTGGATGATGTTGTTGAGCCCATGCCCGACGTGCAGCACGGCGGTGACATTGGGAGGCGGGATGACGATGACGTAGGGCTCGGCACCGTCGCGCGGCTGGAAGACGCCGGCGTCGAGCCAGCGCTTGTAGATGGCGGGTTCTACGGGCCGCGGATCGTATGCCATTCCTTAATATAGAAGGCACCACTAGAATATCGTCCAATGACATTTCCCTCGTCCGCGCCATCCGATGAGACACTGCCGCCCGGCCGCGTCGTGCGCTGGATCCTGCTCGCGGCCGTGATTCTGTTTTCGGTGGGACTCTACTTCCGGTTTGGATTGCACACGCCGCCGATGGGCAGCACGCCCGCCGGCACCGACACGACGTCGACTCCTTAGCATGCCCCCTTCCGAGATTCAGGTCGTCCTGCCGGATGGGAGCACGAAAGCCCTGCCGGCGGGCGCGACGGGCGCCGATCTCGCCAAAGCGATCGGCCCCGGGCTCGCCAAGGCCGCGCTGGCGATCCGCGTGAACGGCGACGTGCGCGACCTGCAACGCCCGCTGTCCGACGGCGTGAAGGTCTCGATCCTCACCGACAAGGATCCGCAGGCGCTCGACGTGCTGCGCCACTCATCGGCGCACGTGCTGGCGACGGCGGTGCGCCAGCTCTTTCCCAACGCCCAGATCGGCTTCGGCCCGCCGATCGAGGACGGCTTCTACTACGACTTCGATATTGGCCGGCCCTTCGGGCCGGAGGATTTGGAGGCTATCGAAAAAAAGATGGCCGAGGTGGTGAAGGCCGATTATCCCTTCGCGCGCGAAGAGGTGAGCCGGCAAGAAGCCAAGAAGCGCTTCAAAGACGATCCGCTCAAGCTCGAGAGAATCGATGATCTGAAGCAGGACGAGATCATCTCGGTCTATACTGACGGGCCCTTCGTCGACCTGTGCCGCGGCCCGCACGTGCCGAGCACGGGAAAGATCAAGTTCTTCAAGCTGCTGCATGCCGCGGGCGCCTATTGGCGCGGCGATGAGCGGCGGCAAATGCTGCAGCGCATCTACGGCACGGCGTGGTTTACCAAAGAGGCGTTAGCGCAATACATCACGCGGCTGGAAGAAGCGCGGAAGCGCGACCATCGGGTCATCGGCAAGCAGCAGGACCTCTTTTCGATTCAGGAGGACGTCGGGCCGGGGCTGATCATGTGGCACCCCAACGGCGCGATCCTGAACTTCGAGCTGCGGCGTTTCATCGAGGACGTCATCCTGGAGCGCGGCTATCAGCTCGTGTACACGCCGAACGTGACGCGCGAGCAGCTGTTCCTGCGCTCCGGGCACCTGCCGCTCTACGCCGCGAATCAGTTCCCGGCGATGGGGGCGGGCGAGGGCGAATCGGAAGACGTGCGCTATCGCGTCAAGCCGATGAACTGCCCCATGCACATCCTCATCTACGCGAGCCAGCAGCGCAGCTACCGCGACCTGCCGATCCGCCTCGCCGAGATCGCGAACGTGTACCGCAACGAGCGGTCGGGGACGCTGCACGGCATGCTGCGCGTGCGCGGCCTGTCGATGGACGACGCGCACATCTTCCTGCGCGAGGATCAGATCGAGGAGGAGATCTTCAATCTCCTCGACATCGTCGAGCTGGTGATGGGCAAGACGTTCGGGCTCCAGTACCGGCTCGATCTGGCGACGCGGCCCGACAAGAAGCTCGGCACCGATGCGATGTGGGAGGTGGCGGAGAAGGCGCTCGAAAGCGCCCTGAAGCGCCGCGGCCTGACGTACCGGATGGATGTGGGCGGCGGGGCGTTCTACGGTCCCAAGATCGACATCAAGTTCAACGACGCGATCGGCCGCGAGTGGCAGGGCGCCACGATCCAGCTCGACTACGAGCTGCCCGAGCGGTTCCAGCTCGAGTACACCGGCGCCGACAACAAGCCGCACCGCACGATCATGATGCACCGCGCGATCTTCGGGACGATCGAGCGGTTCACGGGCTTTTTGATCGAGCACTTTGCGGGCGCGTTCCCGCTCTGGCTCTCACCGGTGCAGGTGCGCGTGCTGCCGATCGCCGATGGCCAGATGGACGCCGCGCGCGCCGTGCATGAGGCGCTGCGCAAGGCCGGCATTCGCTCTCATCTCGACGAGCGCTCCGAGACGCTGAACTACAAGATCCGCGACGCCGAGACGCACAAGGTGCCGTACATGGCGGTGGTGGGGCAGCGCGAGGCGGAGGCCGGCAGCGTCGCCGTGCGCGCGCGCGGGGCGGGGAAGAAGCAGGAGGTGCTTCCCGTGGAGGAGTTCGTGCGGCGGCTCGTCAACGAGGTTCGCAGCCGGGCCTTGAACCCGTTAGTATAGAATGCGGAATGCGGAATGCGGAATGCGGAATGGCAAGTTGAGGCCGTGACCGCGCACGCAGCTCACATTGATATTCCGCATTCGGCATTCCGCATTCCGCATTTGAGAGCGATCTATGAGCCCTGATCAAACCACGCCCGTCCTCCTGAGCGCCTGTAGAACGCCGATCGGTCGGTACCTCGGCGGCCTCGCCCCGCTCCCCGCGGGTGATGCTCGCCGCCCAGGCGATCAAGGCGGGGGACGCGCAGTGCCTCGTCGCGGGCGGCATGGAGTCCATGTCCAACGCGCCCCATTACGTGTACGGCATGCGCACCGGCATCAAGGCGGGCAACCAGCAGCTGGTGGACGGCATGATCCACGACGGCTTGTGGGATTCGTTCTCCAACCAACACATGGGCAGCCTCGCCGAATACACCGCCAAGAAAGCGGGTATCTCGCGCGCGGAGCAGGATCAATTCGCGTTGGACAGCCACCGCAAGGCCGTGGCCGCCATGGACGCCTGCCACTTCAAGGACGAGACGGTGGCGGTCGAGATCCCCGGCAATAAAGGCCCAACGCTGATCGATAAGGACGAGGGCCCGCGCAAAGATACGACGCTCGCGGCGCTCGCCGCCCTGAAGCCGTCGTTCGAGAAGGACGGCACGGTCACGCCGGGCAACGCCCCGGGCCTGAACGACGGCGCCAGCGCGCTCGTCGTCGCCTCGCTGGCGTTCGCCAAGGCCCACGGCGTGAAGCCGCTGGCCCGCGTGACCGCCTACGCCGCGGGCGGCGGCGAGCCAAAGGACCTGTTCTTCGCGCCGATCGTGGCAGTGCGGAACCTCATGGCCAAGGCGAAGACGCAGATCGCCGACTACGATCTCATCGAAGCGAACGAGGCGTTCGCCGTCCAGGTGCTCGCCGACGGCCGCGCCCTGGGCTGGGACTGGAGCCGCGTCAACGTGCACGGCGGCGCCATCGCCCTCGGACACCCCATCGGCGCATCGGGCGCGCGCGTACTCACGACCCTGCTGTACGCCTTGAAGCGGTACGGCAAAAGGGCCGGGCTCGCCACGCTGTGTCTCGGCGGGGGGAACGCGGTCGCCCTCAGCGTGGAGGCTTTCTAATGGATCAGGCGTTGGTGCTTTCAGGGCGGGGGATAGTGCTACGCCGGGCTGCAGCGGGGATCCTCGGCGCCGCGCTCGTCGCCGCCGCCGCACAGGTCGCGATCCCGCTCCCCGGCACCCCCGTTCCGATGACGCTGCAGCCGCTCGCCGTGCTGCTCGTCGGCGGCCTGCTCGGCCGCTGGCTCGGGGCCTCCAGCCTGCTCCTGTACCTCGCGCTCGGCGCCGCGGGGCTGCCGGTCTTCACCCCCGTCGGACTCCCCGGCGTCGCCCGGCTGTTCGGCCCCACGGGCGGCTACCTGCTCGCCTATCCC
>QHUE01000098.1 GCA_003221825.1 Gemmatimonadota bacterium | reverse complement strand
TTGTCCTGCGGTCCCAGGACCCCGCCCCGAGACAGGTACGCGCGTTGAGTATCTGACGGTAGAAAAACGACGGTAAAGGAAGTTCGATAAAACGACGGTAAGGGTCTGCCCCCTTACCGTCGCTTTTTTACCGTCGCAATTTTCTACCGTCGCTTTTTCCACCGTCCGTTACAGTCCATCCGGAGACTCCATGCTTTCCCTGCTTGTCGCAGTGTCGTTGGCCATCCAACAACCGCCACCGGCTCCGCAGGACACGACAAAGCGCGATACCGTAAAGGTCAAACTCGACTCGCTGCCGTTGCCCATGACGCGCAATGTGAGCCTCGAGACGTCGGAAGGCACCTGGATGTCCCTCGACGTGTCACCCGATGGCAAGACCATCGTCTTCGAGTTGCTCGGCGACCTCTACACGATGCCGATCACTGGCGGCGCGGCCACGCGGATCACCTCCGGTCCGAGCTTCGACTCGCAGCCGCGGTGGTCACCCGATGGCAAGCGCATCGTCTTCCTTTCCGACCGCAGCGGCGCGGAGAACGTCTGGCTCTGCGACCCCGACGGCTCGCACAGCAAGGCGCTCACCAAGGGCACCAACAACCTTTACGCGTCGCCGGACTGGACGCCGGACGGCAACTACATCGTCGTCTCTAGGACCAGCGGGGTGCTGGGCAGCGTCTATGAATTGTGGCTGATTCACAAGGATGGCGGAGCGGGCGCGGCGATGCTGCGCGTGCAGGCGGGGCCCAATCAGCCACCGCCGATGAACACACTGGGCGCCGCGTTCGGGAAGGATCCGCGCTACATCTGGGTGTCGCGTCACCGCGGCGGCTTCGGCTACAACCTGCAGTATCCGCTTTGGCAGCTGGCGATCTACGACCGCCAGACCGGCCGGCTCTTCACGCAGACGGACGTGCACGGCAGCGCCATGCGGCCGGCGCTCTCGTCCGACGGCAAATGGTTGGTGTACGCCACGCGCTACGACGCGGAAACGGGGCTGCGCCTGCGCGACCTTGCCTCGGGCGACGAGAAGTGGCTCGTGTATCCGGTGACCCGCGACGATCAGGAATCCCGCTTCACGCGCGATCTGTATCCCGGATACGCGTTCACCCCCGACAATCAGGCGATCATCGTCTCGTATGGGGGCAAGGTGCACCGCGTGGCGGTGCCCTCCGGGCAGGTGACCGACATCGCGTTCACCGCCAAGATCGACCAGCAGATGGGGCCGATGGTGCACCTGCCGATCCGCGTGGACACGGGGAGCGTGCTGGTGCGTCAGATCCGCAACGCGACGCCATCGCCGGACGGCCGCCGCCTCGCGTTCAGCGCGCTGGACCGCCTGTACGTGATGGATCTGCCGAACGGCGCGCCGCGCCGCCTCACGAACGACAGCGTCAAGGAGCAGGTGCCGGCGTGGTCGCCCGACGGGCAATGGCTCGCGTACGTGACCTGGACCGACGCAGGCGGAACGCTCAACAAGATCAAGGCCGATGGCCGCAGTCGTCCGGTGCGGCTCACGTCGGACAGTGCCTTCTATGACACACCGGTCTGGTCGCCGGACGGTGCGCGGATCGTCGTCGTCAAGGGACCGCGGGCGCCTCGCACGGCGGAGCACTCTGCGCCCGGCTATGAGATCGTCTGGGTGCCGGTGGCGGGCGGCGCACCGACGCGCATTTCGCCGATCAATGCCGCCGGCCGTCCGCACTTCAGCCGCGATCCCAACCGGATCTACATCTATGAAGGCTCAGAAGGTCTCGTCTCGATGCGGTACGACGGGACGGACCGTCGCGCGCATATCCGGGTCACCGGCTACACCTACCCCGGACCCGGTGCCGAGCCCAATAACGCCGACGAGATCATCATCAGTCCGGACTCAGACCGCGTCCTGGCGCTGGTCGGCAATTACGTCTACCTGGTGACGCTGCCGCTCATCGGCGGCCAGACGCCGGTGGTCAACGTGTCCGATCCCTCGTCCGCCGCATTCCCCACCAAACGGCTCACGATGATCGGCGGCGACTTCGTCGGGTGGACGAACGACGGGCGCCAGGCGTATTGGTCCATCGGCCGCTCATTCCTGAAATGGGATCCCGCCGTCGCCGACTCGATGGACAAGGTCAAAGCCCGGAGCGACTCGATCCGTGCCGATTCGCTGAAGACCGACGCCTTCAAGGCCCTGGCCGATTCCGTGCAGAAGCGGCTGCGGTCGCGCTCGGACTCGCTCGCCAAGCAGCCGGCCTATGAGCCGATGCGGGTGGACGTCGCGATCCGCGTCGCACGCGACATCCCGCGCGGCACGGTCGTCCTGCGGGGCGCGCGGGTCGTCACGATGAAGGGCGACGAAGTCATCGAGAACGGCGACATCGTTGTCACGGACAATCGGGTCGTCTCGGTTGGGGCCCGGGGCGCGGTGCCGGCCGGCGCGCGCGTGATCGATGTGAGCGGGAAAACGATCATCCCCGGCTTCGTGGACGTGCACGCCCATCCCTGGCCCACCTGGGGCATTCACGAGACGCAGGTGTGGAAATACCTCGCCAACCTCGCGTGGGGCGTGACGACCACGCGCGATCCGCAGACATCGACGACCGACGTCCTCACGTACGCCGATCTCGTGGAGACGGGAGAAATCCTCGGACCGCGCATCTTCCACACCGGTCCGGGCGTCTTCTGGGATGAGGACTTCAAGAGTCTCGACGACACGCGGCAGGCGCTGCGGCGCTACAGCGACTTCTATCGCATCAACACGATCAAGATGTACATGACGGGCAACCGCAAGCAGCGGCAGTGGGTCATCATGGCGGCGAAAGAGCTCGGCCTGATGCCGACGATCGAAGGCGGGCTCGACTTCAAGATGAATCTCACCGCCGTGATCGACGGCTATCCCGGATCGGAGCACAGTTATCCGATCATGCCGCTGTACCAGGATGCCGTGCAGCTGGTCGCGCAGTCGGGCATCACGTACACGCCGACCCTGCTGGTGTCGTACGGCGGCCCGTGGAGCGAGAACTTCTTCTACGAGCGCTACGACATCCACGACAATCCCAAGGTGCGGCGCTTCATGCCGCACGATGAGATCGACCAGCGCGCCGAGCGGCGGCCGTGGTTCCGGGAGAGCGAGTACGTGTTCCCGCGCATCGCGGCGTCCGCGAATGCGATTCTCAAGGCGGGCGGCCACATCGGGCTGGGCGGGCACGGCCAGATGGATGGGCTGGGCGACCATTGGGAGCTGTGGGCGATGGCGGCTGGCGGGATGACCAATCACGACGTGCTGCGCGTCGCGACGATGCACGGCGCGAATGCGATCGGGATGGAGCAGGATCTGGGCTCGCTCGAGCCGGGCAAGTTGGCCGACTTGATCGTGCTCGACGCGAATCCGCTCGAGGATATCCATAACACGAATAGCGTTCGTTATGTGATGAAGAATGGGCGGTTATATGAAGGAGACACGCTGAACGAAGTCTGGCCTCGCCAACGACAGTTGACGAGAATGTGGTGGTGGGGCACTGAGCCGGCAAAGGCAGCCGAGAGTTTGCGCTAGGACCAGCAAAGACTCTGTGGCCTAGTAAGTTGCAGGGCCTATGTTTTCGGGCCCTGAATCGTTAGCTTTGCCCGCGTTAGGAACCGCGAGCTGGCATCCCCCCAAGGACAGTCCCGCTCAGGGACTCCGTCGCTGAACACACGCACGGTTTTCTCCCCAGGTTCAAAAAACTGAAGCGTCGCTGATGTCGAGGTGGCATTGGGCCATCTCGCAGCGAGTGTGTGTGTACCTAGGAGTAGTATGCCATTTGCAGCATTGGGCCTAGCGCCCGAGCTCGTGCGCGCCGTCGCCGATGAAGGCTACGCGCACCCCACCCCCATCCAGTCGGAAGCGATCCCGCTCGCCCTCGCGGGCCGTGATCTCATCGGTTCCGCACAAACCGGCACCGGGAAGACTGCCGCATTCGTGCTTCCCATTCTGCAGCGGCTCTCGAGCGGCAAGCGCGGCGTGTTGCGCGCGTTGATCCTCGTACCGACGCGAGAGCTTGCCGAGCAGGTCGCCGCGAGTATCCGCGCGTACGGGCGGCACACGCATCTCAAGGGCGCCGCCGTCTACGGCGGCGTCGGGATGGAGCCGCAGACCCGCGCCCTGAAGCACGGCGTCGACATCGTCGTGGCCACCCCGGGCCGGCTGCTCGATCACATGGAGCGCGGTCACGCCAATTTCTCGCAGCTCGAGGTGCTGGTCCTCGACGAAGCCGACCGCATGCTCGATATGGGCTTTGCGCCCGATGTGCGGCGCATCCTGAGCGCGCTGCCTGACGAGCGCCAGACGATGCTCTTCTCGGCGACGATCTCGCCGGAGGTGGACGCGCTCGCGCGGCGCGCGTTGAACGGCCATGCCTCGGTCGAAATCGGCCGCCGGGCGCAGACCGCCGAGGGCATCGAGCACGTCATCGTCGCGGTGGACAAGCTGCAGAAGCGCGGCGCGCTCGCGTCCATCCTCAATGCCAAGCCGGCCGGACAGACGCTGATCTTCACGCGCACCAAGTACGGGGCGGACAAGCTGGTCACCTTCCTCAAGCGCGAGGGCATCGCGGCGAACGCGCTGCACGGCGACAAGGCGCAGAGCCACCGCCAGCGCACGCTCGATCAATTCCGCACGGGCGCGGCTGAGATCCTCGTGGCGACGGACATCGCGGCGCGCGGTATCGACGTCGATGGCATCCGGATGGTCGTGAATTACGACGTGCCGCAGGACGCCGAGGTGTACGTGCACCGGGTGGGGCGCACCGCGCGCGCGGGTGCGCGCGGCCTGGCGCTGACGCTCATTTCACCTGATGAGTGGCTGCTGATGGCGGACGTCGAGCGGCTGATCGGCCAGACGTTCCCGCGGGAAGTGATTCCGGGGTTCGAGCCGTCGGTGCCGCCGCTGCAGCCCCGAACGGTGGAAGAGGAGGCGGCCCGTCCGGAGCGCTCGATGCGCCCGCGGCGCGGTGGTAAGAAGCGCCGCTAAGGCGCTAGTCACGGGTCTTCAGGGTCCGGATGAAGTTCGCCACGGGGGTCGCCGCCAGCGTCATCAGGCGGATGCTCCCGCGTGACGCCAACTCCACCGACACCTTGGCGATAGTCTCGTTGTCGGGGCAGTCCACGATACTGACGAAGTCGTAGGGGCCGAGCACGGCGTATTGCGCGGTGACCTTGGCCCCGAACTTCTCGATCTCCTTGTTCACTTCCTGCAACCGCTTGGGGTTGGTCTTGAGCGCCTTGGCGCCCTCATCCGTCAGGTTGGACAGCAGGACGTAAGTGGGCATGGAACCCCCGAAAACCGTCGAGAAAAGGCGTCGAGTAAGACCGTCAAGCAACGACGTAATGCTAGCACGTTAGCACGCTTCTGCTGGACGCCTCTGCGCGACGTTCTTGCTTGACGTTTTAGCGCTTTTCGATAGCCACGTAGTCGCGTCTGGCGGGGCCGGTATAGACCTGGCGCGGCCGGGCGATCTTCTGTTCCTTGTCGAGCAGCATCTCCTGCCATTGCGCCAGCCAGCCCGGCGTCCGGCCGATCGCGAACAGCACGGGAAAGATGTCCACCGAAAACTTCATCGCTTCGTAGATGATCCCTGAGTAGAAATCGACGTTGGGGTACAGTTTGCGCGAGACGAAATACTCTTCCTGCAGCGCAATGCGCTCCAGCTCCAGCGCGATGTCGATCAGCGGATTCTTGCCGGTCACGTCGAACACCTGCTCGGCGATCTGTTTGATGATCTTGGCCCGCGGATCGAAGTTCTTGTACACGCGGTGCCCGAAGCCCATCAACCGCACCTCGCCTTTCTTGACCCGCTGGATATAGGCCGGAATCGCCTCGATCGCGCCGATCTCCCGCAGCATCCGCAGCACTTCCTCGTTCGCGCCGCCGTGCAGCGGCCCGTACAGCGCCGCGGCGGCCGCGGCCATGCAGGAATACGGATCGGGGTGGGACGACCCCACGCCCCGCATGGCGCTCGTCGAGCAGTTCTGCTCGTGGTCGGCGTGGAGGATGAACAGGACGTCGAGCGCCCGCTCGAGCACGGGGTGCGGGCTGTATTTCACCTCGGTCGTCTTGAACATCATGTTCAGGAAGTTGCCCGTGTAGCTCAGATCGTTGTCGGGATAGGCGTAGGGCATGCCGACGGAGTGCCGGTGGGCAAACGCCGCCAGCGTGGGGCTCTTCGCGATCAGCCGCACGATCTGATTGCCGCGCGAGCGCTCCTCGGCGATCCGCTTGGCTTCGGGATAGAACGTCGACAGGGCCGCCACCGCGCTCACGAACATCCCCATCGGGTGCGCGTCGTGGTGGAAGCCGTCGATGAACTTCTTGATGTTCTCGTGGATGATCGTGTGGTGCGTCACCTGAAAGACCCACGCGTCCAGCTCCGCGGCGGTGGGGAGCTCGCCGTGGAGCAGCAGATACGCTGTCTCCAGGAACGTGCTCTTTTCGGCGAGCTGCTCGATCGGATAGCCGCGATAGCGCAGGATGCCGGCGTCACCGTCGATGAAGGTGATCGCGCTGCGGCACGCCGCCGTGTTCATGAAGGCGGGGTCGTAGGACATCAGGCCGAAATCGTCGTCGGACGCCTTGATTTGCCGCAAATCGGCGGCGCGGACGGTGCCGTCCTGAATCGGGAGCTCGTAGCTCTTGCCGGTGCGGTTGTCGACGACCGTGAGCGTGTCCTTCGGCACTACCCGGTCCTGAAGTTCGGGAGTCGAAAAGATAACCCCGTTTGTGAGCCTTTACCGTCCCTTACCGTCATCCTATCTTCACGACCGTGCCTACTCCAGCGCGTCCCAGTCTCTATCCCACACGATCCAGTGCGGGCGCGTTGTTGGGCCAGCAGCTTGCGGCGCGCGGCTATCAGTCCTGCATGCTGCTGGGCATTACCCCGGAGGGCGTCGAAATCGCAGCCCATGCGGCGAAGGCGATGGGTGCGCAGTTCGACGTGATCGTGGCGTCATTCATCAAGCTCGGCACCAATCTCGCGCCGGTCGGGGCGATGGCGGAGTCGGCGCCGGCGGAGATGGATCCCGACTTTCAGCCGGGGATGAATCTCCTGGAGAAGCTGCAAGCCGCGATCGATGAGTCGCGGGCGCGCGTCAAACAGGACCTCGTGCTGTACCGGACGCAACGCCCGGTGAAAAAGCTGGAGGGTCGCACCGCGGTGATCGTCGAGGGCCAGATCATCTATCCGTGGAAGGTGCTGGCCGCCGCGAAGGCGGCGGAGGGGTTGGGGGCGCGGGAGGTCGTGATCGCCACGCCGGTCGCGGCACAAGCGGCCGCCGACCGCATCCGGGCGAGGCAATATCCGTTGGTGTGTCCGAGCGTGGTGATGGAGCAGGAAGGGCATCCGTCGCCCTACGGCGATGCGGGGGCTGATGCACCGGAACGCCTGAAGAGCATCATGATTGCTCATCAGGCGGCATGACTGTAAAAGTGGAAGAGGATCCAGACATCCGCCAAACCGCTTAACCGCCTACTCAGGCAACTCCACAATATCTCGTTCCAGCCACCGATGCTCACCCGCCAGGATCTCCTGGGCGAGCTTGTACGTCGGTACATCTTCGTTGCGCCGCAGCCCGTTGAACTTCGAGCGCACCCGCCGCCGCGCCTGACGGCAGAAGACGTCCGCCAGATGGACCGCCCGCGCGCCGGTGGCCCGGTCGCGCTCAAAGAGTCGCTGCGCGCGCGCGCAGGTCGCCGCCATCGCAAACAGCTCGGCCGCGACGTCGACCAGACGGAAGAGCACCGACTGGCGCAGCTCGAGCTTCGGCCCGAACCGGATCATCGAGTGGAACACGCCGCGCGCCAGCCGGCGGCAGCTGCGCTCGACGAACCGCCACGGCTTCGCGCGCGATGAACAGATGCATGATTTCCGACGACCCCTCGAAGATCAGATTGATGCGGAAATCGCGCATGATGCGCTCGACCGGCACCGGCGGCTCGCCGCGCGCGCGCAGCGAGTCGGCGGTTTCGTACCCGCGCCCGCCGCGGATCTGCACGGTGTCGTCGATGATGCGCCAGCCGGCTTCCGAGTTGTACAGCTTGGCGATCGCGGCCTCGAGCCGAATGTCGTAGCCGCCGCGCTCCGCCATCGCGCCGCACAGCTCCGCGACGGCTTCCATGGCCAGGGTATTTGCCGCCATCGATCCGATCTTCTGCGCGATCGCGTCGTGCTGGCCGATCGGCCGGCCCCACTGCACGCGCTCCGCCGCCCAGCGCCGCGCGATCTCGAGACACCGCTTGCCGGCCGCGACCGCCGAGATGGGCAGCGTGAGCCGGCCGGTGTTGAGCGTGATGAGGGCGAGCTTCAAGCCCTTGCCCTCGCCCCAGAGCACGTTCTCCTTCGGCACCCGCACGTTGGTGAACCGGATGACGCCGTTGAAGAGCGCCTTCAGTCCCATGAAGTGGCAGCGGTGCACGACTTCGACGCCCGGCCAGTCCGTCTCGACGATGAACGCCGTGATCTGCTTTTTCTCTTTGCCGTTGACCATCTTCGATGGCGTGCGCGCCATCACCACGAGCAGCTCGGCCTTGGTGCCGTTGGTGCACCACAGCTTCTCGCCGTTCAGGACCCAGGTGTCGTCGTCGAGGATCGCGGTGGTTTCCATCGCCGCGGGATCGGAGCCGACGCTTTCTTCGGTGAGCGCGAAGGCGGAGATCGCCCCTTTGGCGAGGCGCGGGAAGTATTTCTTTTTCTGCGCTTCGCTGCCGAACAATTTCAGCGGCTGCGGCACGCCGATCGATTGATGGGCGGAGAGCAGCGCGGTGAGCGAGCCGTCGACCGACGACACCAGCTCGATCGCTTTCATATAGGAGAGCTGCGACAGACCGAGCCCATCATATTCCCGCGGGATCTTGATGCCGAACGCGCCGAGCTTGCGCAGCCCGTCGATGACGTCGTCGGGAATCTCGCCCTCGCGATCGATGCGATCGGAGTCCACGTCTTCCCGCAAGAACCGCTCGAGCTTGTCGAGGAACGGTTTGGCGCGGGCGATTTCGTCAGCATCCTGTTCGGGGTAGGGATGAATCAGGTCCATCCGCAGCGTGCCGAGGAATAGATCGCGGACGAAGCTCGGCGACGCCCACTCCTGCTCGCGTGCCGCTTCGGCGACTTCACGCGCCTCGTCGGCGCTGACGTGTCGTTTGGGTGGGGCGAGAGTAGCCATGCGCCTTAAATGTAATATCTTCAGGCCGTTCAGCCCGCCGTCAGCCTTCATGAAGGAGAATTCCATGTCTCGCCTAGCGTTTCTCGCCCTGGCGCTCGGGGTCGCTGCCGCATTCCCGGCGACGGCGCAGCGCCCCGCTCGAGCCACCCGTGCCCGGGTACGCGTGGCCGTGCCGGCGCCGATCGCGATCCCGTATCAGCGGTTCGTCCTGAAAAACGGCCTGACCCTGCTCGTCCACGAGGACCACAAGGCGCCCATCGTCGCCGTGAACATCTGGTATCACGTGGGCTCCAAGAACGAGCGGCCCGGCCGGACCGGGTTCGCGCACCTGTTCGAGCACCTGATGTTCAACGGCAGCGAGCACTTCAACGACGACTACTTCCAGCCGTTCGAGCGCATCGGCGCGACGGATCAGAACGGCACGACCAACGAAGACCGCACCAACTATTTCGAGAACGTGCCCACCACGGCGCTCGACATCGCGCTCTGGATGGAATCGGACCGCATGGGGCATCTGCTCGGCGTGATCGACACGGCGCGCGTGAACGAGCAGCGCGGCGTGGTGCAGAACGAGAAGCGCCAGGGCGAGAACCAGCCGTACGGCAAAGTCAACCTGTTGATGACCGAGGGGACGTATCCCGCCGGCCATCCCTACTCCTGGTCGGTGATCGGGTCGATGGAAGACCTCAATGCCGCGTCGGTCGACGACGTGAAGGAGTGGTTCCGCACCTACTATGGTCCGAACAACGCGGTGATCGTGGTGGCCGGCGACATCACGCCGGAGACGGCCCGTCAGAAGGTCGAACAGTACTTCGGAGACATCCCCGCGACGCCACCGATCGCCAAGCAGGAGACCTGGGTCGCACGGCGGACCGGTTCGCATCGCGAGATCATGCAGGACCGCGTGCCGCAGGCGCGGATCTACAAAGAGTGGAATATCCCGGAGTACGGGTCGGCCGATGCCGATTATCTCGATCTCGTGACCGACGTGCTCGCGGCGGGGAAGACGTCGCGGCTCTACAGGCGGCTCGTCTATGACGAGCAGATCGCCACCGACGTGGCCGCGTACGTCGATCTCCGCGAGATCGGCGGGCAGCTCGTGATTCGCGCGACCGCGAAGCCGGGCGGGGATCTCGCCCGGGTGGAGCGCGCGGTCGACGAGGAGCTCGCGCGGTTCATCCAGTCAGGTCCCACCGCCGGTGAGCTGCGCCGCATCAAGACACAGTCGCGCGCGAGCTTCATCCGCGGCATCGAGCGGATCGGCGGCTTCGGCGGCAAGTCGGACGTGCTGGCCCGGAACGAGGTGTTCACGGGCAGCGCCGATCATTACCTCGTGACGGAGCGGCGCATCGCGGCGGCGACCGCCGGGGATCTCAAGTCCGCCGCGGCGCGCTGGCTCAGCGACGGCGATTGGACGCTCGAGGTGCACCCGTACCCCGCCTTCGAGACCGCGGAGAGCGGCGTCGACCGCACGAAACTGCCCGAGGCCGGCACGCCGCCGGACGCCCGCTTCCCCGCGATCGCGCGCGCCACGCTGCCCAACGGGCTCAAGATCGTGCTCGCGGAGCGGCACTCGATTCCGCAGGTGAACCTCACGCTGCTCGTGGATGCCGGCTACGCCGCCGATCAGTTTGCGGCGCCCGGCACGGCGAGTCTGGCGCTCGACATGCTGGACGAAGGCACCACCCGGCGGACGGCGCTGCAGATCAGCGACACGCTCTCGCAGCTCGGCGCGCAGCTCTTCACGAGCTCGCAACTCGACGTGTCCCGGGTGGCGTTGTCCACGCTCAAGGAGAATCTCGATCCGGCGCTCGACATCTTCGCCGACGTGGTGCTCAATCCGTCGTTCCCCCAGGCCGATTTCCAGCGGCAGCAGCGGCAGCGCCTGGCGCGCATTCAGCGCGAGAAGGTGCAGCCGGTGCAGATGGCGCTGCGCGTCTTCCCGCAGCTGTTGTACGGGACCAACCACGCGTACGGCAACCCGCTCACGGGCTCGGGCACGGAAGCGTCGGTGTCGGCGATGACGCGCGACGATCTGGTGCGCTTTCACCGCACCTGGTTCAAGCCGAACCATGCGACGCTGGTGATCGTCGGCGACGTCTCGATGGCGGAGATCCAGCCGAAGCTCGCACGCCTGTTCAGCCGCTGGCCGGGGGGCGCGGTGCCGCTGAAAAACGTGAGCACCGTCGCGGATCAGCCGCGGCCGCTCGTCTACATCCTCGACCGTCCGGGCGCGGAGCAGTCGGTGATTCTCGCCGCCGATCTGGCCGCGCCGAAAGCAAATGCGCACGAGTACGCGATCGAAGCGATGACGTCGCTCCTGGGCGGGCAATTCACGTCGCGTATCAACATGAACCTGCGCGAAGCCAAGCACTGGTCGTACGGGGCGTTCACCCTCATCTGGGACGCGCGCGGCCAGCGGCCCTTCATCGCCTATGCGCCGGTCCAGACCGACAAGACCAAGGAGTCGATGATCGAGGTCGATCGCGAATTGCGCGGCATTCTCGGGCCGAAGCCCGTGAGCCCGGACGAGCTCACCAAGGCGCAGGCGAATTTGACGCTGACGCTGCCCGGGACCTGGGAAACGATGGATGCCGTGCAGGGGTCGCTCGAGCAGCTGGTGACGTTCGGCCTGGATGATCATTACTACGAGACGTATGCGCAGCGCGTGCGGGCGCTGACCGTTCCCGACGCCGCCGGCGCGGCGCAGGAAACGATCCGCCCCGATCACCTGGTGTGGGTGGTCGTCGGCGATCGGGCCAAGATCGAGGCGGGGATCCGCGAGCTGAACTTTGGGGAGATCCGCTTCCTGGACGCCGACGGCAAACCGCTGGCGGCGCGGTAGTCCCCACGTAGTGCGAGTGGCGGGGCGGGAGTAACTTCTCCCGTCCCGCTTTTTCTCGGAGAACTCGTGCGCGCGCTTCCCATCGCCATCCTGTCGATCACCGCGGCCGCGACACTCGCCGCGCAAGCACCAGCACCGCAGCAGGTGCTCATCAAAGCCGGCCGGCTGATCGATGGCCGGTCGCAACAAGTCCAGGCCAATGTCGGCATCCTGATCGAGGGAGAGCGCATCAAGGCGGTCGGGCCGCTCGCCCTGATCCAGGGTCAAGCCGCCAACGCCCGCGTCATCGATCTCAGCCAGATGACCGTGCTTCCCGGGCTGATCGATGCGCATACGCATCTGCTGCTCCAGGGCGACGTCACCTCGCAGGATTACGAGGACCAGCTGCTCAAGCAGTCAACCGCGTACCGGGCGATTCTGGCGGCCCGCAACGCGCGCATCGCCCTGGAACACGGCTTCACCGCGATCCGCGATCTCGAGACCGAAGGCGCGATGTATGCGGACGTGGATGTGAAGCTCGCGATCAACAACGGTGAGATCCCGGGGCCGCGCGTCTTCGCGTCGACCCGCGCAATGGCCCCGACGGGGATGTATCCCATCACCACGGCCAATTGGGAGCTCGAGCTGCCGCACGGCGTCCAACCCGTCGACGGGGTCGACAACGCCCGCCTCGCGGTCCGCCAGCAGGTGCAGCACGGCGCCGACTGGATCAAGTACTACAGCGACCGCCGCTACTACTTCACGCCCGACAGCGTGCTGCACAGCTGGGTCAACTTCACCGACGCCGAAGCGAAAGCGATCGTGGACGAGGCCCATCGCCTGGGTCGCTCCGCCGCGGCGCACGCGATCGGCTCCGACGGCATCGCCGCCGCGCTGCGGGCCGGCGTCAATTCGATCGAGCACGGCGACGGGCTGACGGACTCGCTGATGGATGTGATGGTGCGGAACAACGTCTACTGGGTGCCCACCGTGACGGTCGGTGTGCATGTGGTGGCGCGCGGCGGGGTCTGGGTCGCGCTGGTCAATCTCGAGCGGCGCGCCTTCGGCCGGGCGCTGCGGCACGGCGTCAAGATCGCCCTGGGCACCGACGTCGGCGGCTTTCCCTGGACCGAGATCAATCAGGCGAAGGAGTTCGAGTACTACGTGCAGTACGGGATGACGCCGATGCAGGCGATTCAGTCGGGAACATCGGTCGCCGCGGCGCTGCTCGGCCAGGAGCAAAACTTCGGCGCGATCACGCCCGGACTGTTTGCTGACATCATCGCCGTCGTGGGGGATCCCACGCGCGACATCACGGAACTGCAGCGAGTCAAGTTCGTTATGAAGGGTGGCGCCGTGTACCTTTCCCAATAGTGAGAGCGTGTGTCGTCGGGCTCCTCCTGAGCTTCGGCGCCGCCGGTGTGTCGCGTGGGCAATTGTCCCCGTCAGGCACCGGCGGCGTCGCTGCGCTGGCGAGCACGCTGCGGCAGCTCGGCAGCAACAAGCGCGTGCTGATGATCGGCGCGCACCCCGACGACGAAGACACCCAGCTCCTGGTGTTGCTGTCGCGCGGCATGGGCGCCCAGGCGGCATATCTCTCGCTGACGCGCGGGGAGGGCGGCCAGAACCTGATCGGCCCCGAGCTCGGCCCCGAGCTCGGCATCATCCGCACCGAAGAGCTGCTCGCCGCCCGCGAGCTGGACGGGGCGCGACAGTTCTTCACGCGCGCGTACGACTTCGGATTCTCGAAGTCGGCCGACGAGACATTTCGGTTCTGGCCGAGGGACTCGATTCTCAAAGACGTCGTCGATGTGATCCGGCGCTTCCGGCCGCAGATCATCATCGCCGTGTTCTCCGGAACGCCTGCGGACGGACACGGCCACCATCAGGTCTCCGCGATCCTCGCCCGCCAGGCGTTCGATCTGTTGCGCGATTCCGCCGGCGGTCCGCAGAAGTTCTACCGCTCGACGCGTGGGGATCCAAGCGCCACGACGCTCACCTTGCCGGTCGGCACGCTCGATCCGATCATCGGTCAATCGTATTTCCAGGTGGCCATGGCGAGCCGCAGTCGCCATCGCTCGCAGGACATGGGCCAGCTGCAGCGACCCGGACCGGCGACGTCCGGCGTCGCGCTCCTTGCCACGAAATCGCCGCAGCCGGGCGAGACGTCGGTCTTCACGGGCGTCGACACGACGATTCACGTCACGGGGTACGCGGCGCTCATCGACTCGGCGCGGGGCGCGCTCACGCCGTGGCGTCCCGGCGCGACCCTGCCGTATCTGATCCGGGCCCTGCGACTCCTCGGCCCGGCCGACTCCGTGCAACGCGCCTTGCTCGAGCGCGCTATGACGAACGCGGCGGGCGTGACGATCGACGGCGCGGCTGATGACGGCATCGTGACGCCGGGGGAGCGGCTGCAGGTTGAAGTCACGGTGTGGAACGCGGGCGACAGCGCCGTGCGTGTCGACAGCGTGGCCATCGCCGCGCCGCCCGGTTGGAGCCTGGAACGGCTGGAGTTGGGAGCGCCGACTGTGGCCCCGGGCGCCCTGTTGACACGCCGCTTTGTGCTAACCGTCGCACGCGATGCCGAACGGACGCAGCCCTATTTCCTCAAGCGGCCGCTGACCAATCGCGGTGGCCTCTACGATTGGTCTACCGCGCCGGCGGATGTGCGGGGGTTGCCGTTCGAGCCGCCGCCCGTCACCGCGCGCGTCCGGCTGCTCATCGGCGGCGAGCCGGTGACGGTCACACGGGAAGTGGTGTACCGCTATCGCGATCAGGCGATCGGCGAGATCCGCCGTCCCATCTTCGTGACGCGTGACGTGGACGTCGCGATTGCGCCGCAGGAGCTGCTCTGGCCGATCGATGGTGGCGCGCGCGAGCCCCGGCACTTCACCGTCACCGTGACGAATCGCGCGCGCGGGGCTGCCGCGGTGCGCACCGCCGTCACGGTGCCCGCGGGATGGCCCCCCATCGCCGCCGAGAGCCTCGCGTTCACACGCGAGGACGAAACAAAGACGGTCGTCGTGAGTCTCGCGCCGCCCGTCGCGGAGAGTCTCAAGCCGGGGAGCTACGAGCTGCGCGCGGGCGGCGGAGCGCTCGAGATCATCGATTACCCGCACATCCGGCCGCGCGCGCTGACGAAGGCGTCGGTGGCGCAGATCCGCGCCGCGCGGGTTGCGCTTCCCGCCCTGGCGCATGTCGGCTACGTGCGCGGCGCCGCCGACCGCGTGCCCGAAGCGCTGCTGGCCGTCGGCGTGCCCATCGAGCTGATCGGCGCGGACTCGCTCGCCCGCGGCGATCTGTCGCACTACGACGCGATCGTGATCGGCAGCCGGGCGTACGAAACCGAGCCCGCGCTGGTCGCCAACAATGGACGGCTGCTCGACTACGCCAAGAGCGGCGGTCTCGTCATCGTGCAGTACCAGCAGTATCCGTTCGTCGACGGCGGATTCGCGCCGTACCCGCTGACGATCGCGCGCCCGCACGATCGTGTGACCGACGAGAACGCGCCGGTCACGGAGCTCGATCCAAGCCACTCCGTCTTTCACTATCCTAACGAGATCGCTGCCGAGGACTGGCGCGGCTGGATTCAGGAGCGCGGCCTATACTTCGCGCACACCTGGGACACCACCTACGTGCCCGTGTTGGAGACGCACGATCCCGGCCCGCCGAATCCGCCCGCCGAATTGAAGGGGGGGCTGCTGATCGCGCCGCTAGGGCGCGGGACGTACGTCTACAGTGGACTGAGTTTTTTCCGGCAATTGCCGGCCGGCGTTCCCGGAGCCTATCGCTTGTTCGTGAATCTGCTGGGACTGAAGCGCCGCAATGTCCCCTAAGACAATGCGAAACTCGAAATTCGGAATGCGGAATCGACGCCTTCACGTTCATTCCGCATTCCACATTCCGCATTTCGCATTATTGCTGCTGATCCTCACCGCATGTTCGAGAGACTCCCGTACCCCGTTAGTGATCTACAGCCCCCACGGCCGCGATCTGCTGACGCTCTTCGAGCACCGCTTCGAGGCGCTCCATCCGGACATCGACGTGCGCTGGCTCGACATGGGGTCGCAGGACGTCTACGACCGCCTCCGCTCTGAGCGCGCCAACCCGCAGGCGGACGTCTGGTTCGGGGGGCCGTCGCTGATTCTGGCGCAGGCTGCGCACGATTCCCTGCTCGACTGCCGGCGCCCGGTCTGGGCCGATGCGATCGCGCCGCGGGGACGGGGGGCCGGCGATTGCTACTTCGCCGCCTACGAGACGCCCGCGGTGTTTCTCTACGCGGAGAAAGTCGTGTCGCCCGCCGAGGCCCCCCAGGATTGGGACGACCTGCTCGATCCCAAATGGAAAGGGAAAATCATCATTCGCGATCCGCTCGCGAGCGGTACGATGCGGGCGGTGTTCGGGGTCATCATCGCGCGCGGGCTCAAGCAAACCGGCGATACGGCGGCTGGATTTGCGTGGCTGCGGCGATTGGATGGGCAGACGAAGGTCTATGAGCAGAACCCGGCGCTCGTGAGCGAGAAGATCGCGCGGCAGGAAGGGTTGGTCACCATCTGGGACCTGCCGGACGTCTTGATCAGCCGCCGCCGCGGCATGCCGATCGGTTACGTCTTTCCCAAGAGCGGTACGGTCGCCATCGAGGACGGCATCGCGGTCGTGCGCAACGCCAAGCACCTCGCGGCGGCGCGCGCCTACGTGGATTTCGTCGGCAGTGTCGAAATGCAGCTCGCGGCCGCGCGGGAAGTCTTCCGCGTGCCCGCCCGGCAGGATCTGCCGGTCGATTCGCTGCCCGACTGGGTGCGCGATGTGCACCGCCGCATGGTCGTGGCCGACGTCGATTGGAACTTCCTGGCCGAGCACGGCCCCGAGTGGATGCGGTGGTGGGACCAGCACGTGCGCGGGACGGGAGGAGGCCGTTGACCGGCTTTCTCGAAACCCAGGCCATCGAGAAGCGCTGGGGCCACGGGGTGACGGTCGGTCCGATTACCCTCGACATCGCCAGCGGCGAGATCCTTGCGCTGCTCGGCCCTTCGGGGAGCGGCAAGACGACGATGCTACGGCTTCTGGCCGGCTTCGAGACGGCCGACGGCGGGCGCATCGCGGTCGCGGGCGAGGATGTCACCACCGTTCCGCCGGCCCGCCGGCGCTTCGGCATGGTGTTTCAGCACTACGCGCTGTTCCCCCATCTCGACGTGGGCGAGAATGTCGGCTTTGGACTGCAGGGAAGGGGGAAGGGGGACGAGGGACGGGCAAAGCAACAAATCTCTGAAGCGCTCGCGCTCGTCGATCTGGCCGGCTTCGAGCGGCGCAAGGTGCACGAGCTGTCCGGCGGCCAGCAGCAGCGCGTGGCGCTTGCGCGCGCCCTTGCGCCCGAGCCGCGCGTGCTGTTGCTCGACGAGCCGCTCTCGAACCTGGATCCCGCGTTGCGCGAGCGCACCCGCCGTGAGCTGCGCGACGTGATCAAGCGCGTCGGCATCACCAGCGTCTTCGTCACCCATGAGCAGGACGAGGCGTTCGACCTGGGCGACCGGATCGCGGTCCTGAACAACGGCCGTCTCGAGCAGACCGGTGCGCCCGACGACCTGTACGAACACCCCGCCAATCTCTTCGTGGCAACGTTCGTCGGGCGTGCGAACGTCTTCCGCGGCGCGGCCGCGCGCGCGCTCGGCAGCGCGGCGGGAAATGGGGTGCTCGTCGTGCGGCCCGAGCGCCTGCGATTCGCCGACGCGGGCCTGCCGGGCATCGTGCGCGAGCGGCGTTACACCGGCGTCGCCGCGTTCTTCCTCGTCGAAGGTGACGACCACCAACGCTTTGAGGTGCTCGCGGAGCCCGATGCCGCGCAGGTGGGGCAGCGCGTCTACGTCGAAGCGACGCGGGTCATCGCGTTGTGATCGGGCGCTTGCGAAACACCGACCTGGCGGCCGTCGCGCTCACGCTGCTGCTCGCCTGGCTCGTCGTCTATCCCATCCTCGTCGTCGGGGCCGATGCCGCCGACGGAACCGCCGTGCGCGCGTTCGTCACGCGTCCCGGTGAGTGGGCTGCGCTCTGGGCGAGCGTGTGGATTTCGCTGGTGAGCGTCATCCTCGCCGCGGCGATCGGGATTCCCCTCGCGTTTTTGTTCGAGTGGTTCGACTTCCCGGGCCGGAAGACGCTCGGCGCGCTCATCGCGCTGCCGGTCTTGCTCTCGCCGCTCGTCGGCGTGATCGCGTTCCTGTTCCTGTACGGCGAGTCGGGCTTCATTGCGCGCGTTTGGCGCGTGATCGTGCCGCTGCTCCGTCCCTCGCTGGTCGGCGCTGCGATGCTGACGTTCATGACCGCGCTCGGCTCGTTTAGTGCGCCGTACATCTTTGGCGGCGGCTTTCGCGTGATGACGACGCAGATCGTGGCGACGAAACTCAACGGCGATCTGCCGCTCGCGATGGTCGAGACGGTCGCGCTCGCGCTCGTCGCGGTGCTGGGGCTCGTCATGCTGCGTCGTACCGAAGGCGACGACATCCTCGTCGCGCTGGGGAAGGGGATTGCGCCCCGGCCGCGCCCGATCCGGCGCGCGAGCGTCCGCAGGCTGACGACGGCCCTTGGCTGGGGATTCGCGGTGCTGCTGCTGTTGCCGCATCTGACGCTCCTGCTCGTCTCGCTGGTGCCCTACGGCGCCTGGACCACGGAGATCCTGCCGCCGGTGATCAATTTCGAGAACTATCGCCGGCTGTTTTCGGAAGCCGAGCGCCTGCGGCCGATGGTGAACTCGCTGTGGATGGCGGCGGTGAGCACCGCCATCGCGGTAGCCCTGGCGCTCGGCGCCGGCTGGCTCGTCGTACGGCGGCGCGTGGCCTGGCGGCGGGTCATCGAAGGGCTCCTGGCTCTGCCGTGGGCGTTGCCGGGGACGGTCTTCGCCATCGCGCTCGCCATCACGTTCAGCGTGCACGCGCCGCTGCAGCTGCGCTTTGTGCTGGTGGGGACCGCGGTCATTCTCCCGCTGGCCTATCTCGTGCGCGCGCTGCCGCTGACGGGGCGGGGCATCCTCGCGTCGTACCGCCAGCTCGATCCGTCGCTCGAGGAAGCGGCGGCGAGCCTCGGCGCCGGACGCTGGCGCACCCTGGCCCGCGTCACATTGCCGCAGCTCCGGCCTGGACTCGCGGCGGGAGCGAGCCTGGCGTTCGTGGCCGCACTTGGTGACATCGTCGCATCCATCGTCCTGTACACGTACGAGACTCGACCTGTGTCCATCGAAATCCTCTCGAGCCTGCGACTGTCCGAAACCGGCGTGGCCGCCGCGTTCGGCGTAGTGCTGATGCTCGTCAGCGCGATTGTCCTCGGCGTGGGGGCGCGGCGATGAAGCGGCTCTTGGTCCTGATGTTGGTCGCGTTCGTAGACATGATGGGCCTGATGATCATCTGGCCCCTGCTGCCGCTGTACGCGAAGAACCTCGGGGCGACCGCAACCGTCGTCGGCCTCCTCGCGGCGTCGTTTCCCGTAGCGCAGCTCGTCTCCTCACCGGTTTGGGGATACGTCTCCGATCGCTACGGCCGGCGGCCGGCGCTGCTCGTGGGACTCGGCGCGTCGGCGTTCGCGTACGTCGTTTTTGGCTTTGCGCACAGTGTGTGGCTCCTCTTTGTGTCACGGTTTGTGCAAGGCCTTGGCGGTGGCACGACCGGCGTCGTGCAAGCGTACGTGGCCGACACCATGCTCCCCCACGAGCGGGCAAAGGCGCTCGGGTGGCTGTCCGCGGCGACGAGCGCGGGGGTGCTGTTCGGCCCCGGGATCGGATCGTTCATGAATCACTTTGGCGACGCAGTTCCCGGCGTGTTCGCCAGCGCCCTCGTCTTGATCAACGTCGCATTCGCCTGGAAATGGCTGCCCGAATCACGGTGGTCTCAGGCGGGCGTGACACGCACCGCCAGCGACAGGCCGCGTCAATCGGTGACGCTTGGCGAGGCCGTGCGGAATGTCGTAGAGCCAGCAACCCGCGTCCTCGCCGATCCCATGCGTCCCGTATCGTTGTTGATTTGGATCTACGCGTTTGCCATGCTCGCGTTCAACGCGCTGCCGCCGGTGTTTTCGCTGTATTTGCACGACCGGTTTGGAATCACCACAGACCAGATCGGTTACTTCTTCATGGTTTTTGGGGCGGTTGGCGTGTTGATGCGGATCGGTCCGGTCGGCTGGTTCAACGCCTGGCTTGGCGAGGTGCGTACGATGCAAGTGGGGGTCCTATTACTCTTCGCGGGATTCGTCCTCGTGCCGCTCGCGACGTCACTCCCGCTCTTTATCGCCGCCCAAATACTGCTGCCGCTTGGCACCGCGCTCCTCTTCCCGGCGAACTCGGCACTGGTGAGTCATCGCGCGCACCACGACGAGATCGGGGTCACGATGGGGGTGCAGCAGACCTATCGCGGCGTGGCCGCGATCCTCGGCCCCGTGTATGCCGGCGGCTCCTACCAGCTACTGGGCCAGCATGTCCCGTTTTATATCTCTGCGGCGATCATCATCTTCGTCATGTATTTGACGCTGCGGATCCACGAGGATACGCCTACTCCGGTGGCGTTGAGCACCTGAGAACCGCTAGTTTGTGCCCATGAACCTCGCCGTCTATCTCGCGGTCCTGAGCTGGCTGATTGCTCCGCCGCCACCCAGGCCGAAGCTCGTCGTCGTCATCACCGTGGACCAGCTGCGGCCCGACTACTTCACGCGCTGGAAAGCCCAGCTGACCGGCGGATTGGGCCAGCTGGCCACCGAGGGCGCGTTCTTCACCGACGGCTATCAGGACCATGCCGTCACGGAGACGGCGCCCGGCCACTCGACGATTCTCTCCGGCATGTGGCCCGCGCATACCGGCATCATCCGGAACTCCGAGGGCGTGCAGGACTCGCTGGCGCCGTTGCTCGGCACCACGGGCCCGGGCGCATCGCCGCGCCGCTTCCGTGGCACTACGCTGTTCGACTGGTTGAAGGCCGCCGAACCGGCCGCGCGGGCGCTGTCGGTGAGCCGCAAGGATCGCGGAGCGATTCTTCCCATCGGGCTCGCGAAAGAACAGGTCTACTGGTACCAGTCGGGGCTGTTCACCACGAGCCGCTATTACGCGGACTCGCTGCCGACGTGGGTCCAGGCATTCAACGCGCGGCGGCTGCCGTTCAAAGCGGCGAATACGACTTGGTCGCTGCTGTTGCCCGACAGCGCATACAAGGAAGCCGACAATGAGGTGTGGGAGAAC
Organism: Gemmatimonadota bacterium; assembly: GCA_003221825.1. Lineage (GTDB taxonomy): Bacteria > Gemmatimonadota > Gemmatimonadetes > Gemmatimonadales > GWC2-71-9 > 20CM-2-65-7. Next base: position 8,691 of record QHUE01000098.1, on the reverse strand, counting down.
GGCGGAGCGGGCGTTGTCTTTCCGCATCGGCTCACGCCCGACAGCGTGCAAGCCGCCGCTGCGATCGCGGGTGTGCCGGCGATGGATTCGTTGACGCTGCTCTTCGCGCTCGAGGGCTTCGAAGCACTGCGGCTGGGCCGGAAAGGCACCGACATTCTCGCCGTGAGTTTGTCCACGACCGATGCCGTCGGGCACGCGTTCGGCCCCGACTCGCGCGAGATCCACGATCAGGTCCTGCGGCTCGACCACTATCTCGCCTGGTTCCTGAAGCGTCTGACCGACCGGGTGGGGCGCGACAACCTTGTCGTCGTGCTCACCGCCGATCACGGCGTGACGTCGTTCCCGGAGCGCACGCGCGCCAAGACCGGCGGAGCGGCGTACCGCGTGTTGCTTGACACCGTGGTGACGGCCGCCAACCGCGATCTCGACCGGCTCGCCGGCGCCGGTGGAGCGCCGCGCGACTGGCTCCAATTCGAAACCGGTATGCTGTTTCTGCGCGACAACGGCCGATTCGCCGCGATCGGCCTGAAGACGGACAGCATCCTCGATGCGCTCACCGTGCGGATCCTGCGGGTGCAGGGCGTCGCACGCGTGATCAAGCCCGCCGACCTCGCGCGCGCCGACACGGCGTCCGATCCGGTGGCGCGGCGCTGGCTCCATCACCTCGCCCCGGATGCGGGCGTCGTCCTCACCGTGACGCTGCAACCCGGCTCGGTGTGGGATATCCCGAACCTGCCGATCGCGATGCATGGCCAGCCCACCGAGGACGATTCGCACGTGCCGATCATCTTCTGGGGCCGGGGGGTGCGGCGCGGGTCGTACACCGGGCGAGCGAACACCGTTGACATCGCGCCCACGCTGGGCGCGTTGCTCGGCGTGCCGCCGCTGGCGCTGGTGGACGGCCACGCCCGCACCGAGGCGCTGGAGCCGAGACACTAGCCGTGGTGCAGAAGCAGACGGCGAATCAGGTCCGCCGCATCGAGGAGCTGCAGGGATACGTGCGGACCGTGGATCACGTGAAAAAGCTGGTCGCCGAGCTCGAATCCAACCGCGCCGCGAAGCCGAAAATCATCAATGGCATCTGCGGCAACATCGCCCGCGAGCTGTCTCACATGCGCCAGCGCGCGCTCACCGCGAATCTCGGCACCCTGCCGGACGTGGCCGGCCAACTGGCGATCGTCGCGAACCGCGCCGGGACGGGGCTCAACATGAAGGTGCGCGCGCTGGCCGATGGCGTGAACAGCATGACGATCCAGCTCGATCAGGCGCTCAAGATGGCCCACGAAGCGCCGCCCGAAAAAGACGCCAAAAAAGACACCAAAAAAGACACCGAGCAAGAGCAATCGTAGCGATCAACTGTCGTGCGCTCATGAAGCGCTTTGGGGACGTCGTGGCCGTCGCGGGCCTCGACCTCACGGTCAGCGCGGGCGAGTGCTTCGGGCTGCTCGGTCCCAACGGCGCGGGCAAGACGACCACCATCGAGATCCTCGAAGGCCTGACGCCCCCCGACAGTGGCGACGTCGAGATTCTCGGCATGCGGTGGCAGGACGGGGCGCCGGGACGCGCATTGCGGGAGCGGCTCGGCATCCAGCTGCAGGAGACGCAGCTCGCCGACAAGCTCACCGTCAGCGAAGTGCTCGGACTGTTTCGCTCGTTTTACCGCCAGTCGCATACCGTCGAGGAAGTGCTCGCGCTCGTCGAGCTCGAGGAGAAACGCAAGGCGCGCGTGGTGACCCTTTCGGGCGGGCAGAAGCAGCGGCTCGCGGTCGCCTGTGCGCTCGTCAGCAAGCCCGAGCTGCTCTTTCTCGATGAACCCACGACGGGTCTCGACCCGCAGTCGCGCCGTCAGTTGTGGGAGATCATCCGCCGCTTCCGCGCCGACGGCGGAACGGTGTTGCTCACGACGCACTACATGGAGGAAGCCGAGCGCCTCTGCGATCGCGTCGCGATCATGGATCACGGCAAGATCATCGCCCAGGGAACTCCCAAGGAGCTGATTGCGTCGTTGGGCGCGGACCACGTGGTGGACTTCGCGCTGACGGAGGGCAGGATTGCGAAGGATCTGGTCGAGATCTTGCGACAAATGGGGGGTGTGTCCGCGGTGCGGACGGGTCCCGACGGAGTCTCGCTCACGGTCGTAGAGCTGCACCGCGCCCTCCCCGCGTTGCTCGCGCTGCTCAAAGAGCGCGGCGTGGAGCTGTCGCTGCTCACCACGCATCACGCCTCGCTCGACGACGTCTTCGTCGCGCTGACGGGACGGCAGCTCCGTGATACGTGACCATCCGATGTATCAGCTGGCGGTCTCGCGTATGCGCGAGTTCTACCGCGAGCCGGAAGCGGTGTTTTGGGTGTTCGGCTTCCCGATCGTGCTCGCCTTCGCGCTCGGGCTCGCCTTCCGGAACACCGGGCCCGGCAACCTGCAGGTCTGCGTCGCCGGCGGGCCGGGCGACAGCGCATTGGCCGCCACCCTCGATTCGTCTCCGCGCCTCATCGCCAGCGGCCTCGACACGGCGACCGCACGGCTGCGGCTGCGGACCGGGCGGATCGCGCTGCTCGTCATCCCTGGGGATCCCGTCGTCTACCGCTACGACTCGACGCGCACCGAGAGCGGGCTCGCGCGGCTGCAAGTCGACGATGTGCTGCAGCGCTCGCGCGGCCGGAAGGATCTCGTCACGGTACGCGACGACCGCGCGGTGGCGCCCGGGTCGCGGTACATCGACTTCCTGATCCCCGGGCTGCTCGGCATGAATCTCCTGGGGAGCGGCATTTGGGGGGTCGGGTTCTCCGTCGTGCAGGCGCGCCAGCGGAAGCTGCTCAAGCGTTACATGGCGACGCCCATGCGCCGCAGCCATTACCTGCTGAGCTTCATCCTGTCGCGGCTCGTCTTCCTGATCGTGGAAGTGATCGCGCTGGTGGGCTTCGGCTGGCTGCTGTTCGGCGTGGCGGTCCGCGGATCGTTCGCCACGCTCGCGGGCATCACGATCGTCGGGTCATTCTCGTTCGCGGGGCTGGGCCTGCTGGTCGCCAGTCGCGCGAAGACGATCGAAGGCGTCTCGGGATTGATGAATCTCGTGATGCTGCCGATGTGGATTCTGTCGGGCACGTTCTTCTCCTACTCCCGTTTCCCCGACGCGATGATTCCCTTCGTGAAGGCGCTCCCGCTCACGGCGCTGAACGACGCGCTGCGCGCCGTGATGATCGATGGAGCGGCGGTCGCGACGCTCGGAACGCCGCTGGCGGTCGTCGTGGCCTGGGGCGCGGTGAGCTTCGTGATCGCGCTGAAGATTTTCCGCTGGCGCTAGCTAGGACTCCGGCCGAAACAACGCCGCCAGCCGCCGCAAGAAACCGCCGAACGCCCCCCTGACCGCCGCGTGAAATGCGCTGGCCGAGTGATAGCGCTCGGTCGGTTCGCTGCGCAGCGCGCGCCGGAGCACGTCTTCGACCTCGCGCGGCACGTCCCGGCGTTCGGCGGACAGCGGCGGGATGTCATCGGTCGTTTGCTTGGCGAGAATCTGCTCCGGCGTCTTCCCGCTGAACGGCGGCCTCCCCAACAGTCCGAAGTAGGCGACGGCCGAGAGAGAGTAGAGATCGGCGCGCTGGTCCACGCGCTCGCCCAGCAGCTGTTCGGGCGCGGCGAATTGCGGCGTGCCGCTGCGCGACGTCGCTCCCCCGAAGCGCGCGCCGCCGCGCAGCGCCAGCGCCAGCCCGAAGTCGGTGATGCGCAGCCGGCCGTCCGGCTCGATCAGCATGTTTTCCGGTTTCAAGTCGCGGTGAATCAGGCCCAGGCTGTGCGCGTGTTCGAGCGCCGAAAGGGCCTCGTTGAGCAGTCGCTCGGTTTGATCGAGCGAAAATGTGCCCTGGCGGTGAATCACCTGGGCCATGCTCGAGCCGGGGACGTATTCCATCGTATACCAGGTGAGACCGGCGCGGCCCATAATGTCGTAGATGCTCACGATGTTCGGATGCCGCAGTCGGGCTGCGAGCTGCGCCTCACGCCGGAACCGCTCCAACACGCCGGGGTCTGCCGTGAGCGCGGGATGCAGGACTTTGATCGCCACGTCGCGCTCGAGTGCGAGATCGCGTGCGCGATACACGCGCCCGAAGCCGCCGGCGCCGATCTCCTCCAGCAGCTCGTAGTCATCCCCCAGCGCGCGGCGCAGCCGCCGCTCGAACCCGGACTCTGTCACCGTCGGGGCGGCGGCGAGCACCTGGAACGTGCCGGCGTCTGTCACGAAGTCCTCGAGCATCTCGGTGGCCGTGTAGTAGCGATCCTTGGGCACGCGCGACAGCGCGCGCACGATGACGCGCTCGACCGCCGCGGGAATCGCCTGACGCTGCTGGCGGGGCGGCACGATGCGCGCCGGATCGGCGTCCGGCGGATTGCCGGTGAGCGCGGCATAGATGTTCGCCGCGATGCTGTACACGTCGCTCGCGGGCTCTCCCGCCTCGCCCGCCCGGACTTCCGGCGCCATGTAGGCCGCGCTCGGATCATCCGTCGGCATCGCCGGGAGGTAGGGCAGACACCAGTTGGAGTATCGCAGGTCGGTGATGACGCCCTGGCCGCCGCTGTTGATCATCAGCGTGGAGGGCACGATCCGGCGCATGATGATGCCGCGGGCGTGCGCATGTTCGAGTGCCGAGAGGAGATCGCGGATCAGCGACATGGATTGCGGAATCGGGCGCGGGCCACGCCGCAGGGCATCGGCAAGGCTTTCGCCTTCGATCCAGTTCGCCGTCCGATAGGCGAACGACGCGATCTCACCGGCCGCGTAGACGTGCCGGATTGCCGGATGATCGAGCTGCGCGAGCGTCTCGGTTTCGCGCATGAACCACGCGCGCCCCGGCGCTTCGGCCGCGAGATGCACGCGAATCGAGACGGGCCGCTTCAGCACCCGGTCCCAGCCATGATACAGCGCGCGATCCGAGGAGAGCGCCACGAGGTTGTCGAGCCGGAAGGTCGGCTCGAGTGCGCGCAGCGCGTCGTCGAGCAATCCCGCTGGCGGCGTCTGTGGCGCGGCGGCGCTGGTGACGGGTGTCACATTCGATGCTGGCGAGCGTCGGTCCGGTGTCTGCACGGGCGAGAAATGTAGTCGGTCGTTTCGGCTGGCACGAACTCCCGAGGCGGCACAAATTGAACGGGATGGACAGCGAGCCCCGGCACCCGCGACATCACGTCGAACGCCGCGTGCGGCCCGAGCGGCGCTCCGGACTCGACCGGCGCATCACCGAGCGCCGCCTGCGGAAAACCACGGTCCTGGTCGAGCGGCGCGGGTTGTCCGAACGGCGCAGTCGTGTAGAGCGCCGCTCGTTCAAGCAGCGTCGCCAGCTGCGCGACCGCCGGGGCTCGGGTCTCACGTTCAACGACGTCACTCCATCCTGACGCTCACCACCGCCCATCCGTCGCGGCTCGCGCGCGCGTAGCGCGCATCCCAGAGGTAGACCGTCTTGCTGCTCGTGTCCACGTCGGCCGCCAAGAAGCGGGCGAATTGACTGATAGCATGACCGTCGGTGGTCTTCCCCAGTGCGCGGGCGACGGCCGGCGTGCGCAGGTGACGCGGTAGCGTCCAGTCATCGCCGGCAACGGTGTCGACGCTCGCGTAGATCGCTTCCCACGTAAACGGCCGGCCGATATTGGTGAGCGCCGCCCACGATGCGCCGGCGCCGAAGCGGCGCTCCGCCGCCCGCCGGATCTCGCGCTTCCCGCCGCGAGCGGCGCCCAATGGCGCTCCGCGCCCCACGCGAGCGCGACCAGCGGGACCAGCCAGAAGAAGGGATCGGCGATGGCTACCCAGTCCAGGTAGTACCACGTGCCGCTCCAGGGCAGAAACGGCCGCCAGCCGTACGAGCCCTGCCAGTCCATATAGAGGTGGCTCAGGACCGCTGCGCCAATACCGGCGGCAAGCCATCCCCAAGCCGGAACGGCGACCGCGCGACCGTGCCGGCTGAGTCTCCAGCGGACCACCCGCCACCCGACTCCGATGAGGAGCGTGAGCCCGACGACTTCCACCAGCGCACCGACCAGGGAATGCGTTATGCCGCGATGGAGGACCAGAAAGTCGGCTCGTGTGCCCGGAAGCCCGATGAAGAGCTCGCTCCAGTCCGGCGCGTTCGCCGCCACGACGCCGATCGATGCGGCGCGGGGCACATGACGATCGGCGACGGCGCGCATGAGCGCGGCCCCCACGAGCGCGTGAGCCAGGTTGTCCATGCTACACGATGCGCGACGACCTCGCGGCGCGTCCAGGGCAGCCGTAGTTTCGATTCGTGTCGTACCTCAAGTTGACGGACACCAGCGGGCCGCAGGTGGCCGAATCCTCCGGCGGGCCGCTGCGACTCGGTCGCGATCCCGACGGGAGCGTCGTCGTCCGGGGTGACGCAGCGCGCGTCGTATCGGTCCGCCACGCGGAGCTGCGGCTCGAGCAAGGCGCGTGGTTGCTCGCCGATCTCGGCAGCAAAAACGGCACATACCTCAACAACAAGCGCCTGAGCGCGCCGACTTCCGTGAAGCCAGGCGACGTGATCCGCCTGGGCGAATCGGGTCCTGAATACCGCGTCGCTCCCATTGCGGCCGAGCTCACCGCCACGCTCGCCGAGCATCCCGGTTTGCCGATGCCTCCCAAAGAGGCCGAGCACCGCGCCTATGGGATCACCTTGCTCGTCACCGCTACCGGCAAGCGATTCGAGGCGCGCGGCACCCGCATCCGCCTCAGCCGCGGCCGGGAATGCGAAGTCCAGCCGGTCGACGCGAACGACACGACCGTGTCCCGCGTGCACGCCGAGCTGACCGTCGGCGCGGGCGGCGGTTTGGTGGTGCGCGATGCCGAAAGCAAGAACGGCACCTACTTGAATGGTGAGCGCATCGCGAAGCCCATGCCGGTTCGGCTCGGTGACAAGATCATGCTCGGCCAGGGCGGGCCCGTGCTGTTGGTGGAAGGCATGGGGACTGCGCCACAGAAAGCGGTCCCGCGACCCCCGGACGGCGCGCCGTTGGGCCAGAAGACCGTAATCGGGATGATTGGCGACGCACTCGCCAGGGCGAAAGACGAGCGCAAGCGCGGTGGCCGCGGCACGACGGCGTTCATGAAAGCCGTGCGTGAGGACGTGGGCAAAGATGCCCGCCGCAAGATCCGCTGGCTCACTGGGCTGCTCGTCATTCTCGTCCTGCTGCTCGGCGGCGGCGTTTTCGGCGTGTACTGGTTGCTCTCCAGGCAGGTCGAGCACACGAAGCAGGCGCTGCGGACCGCCGAAGACTCTTCGCGCGCGGAGGGCGAGCGCCTGCGGCGGGAGCTGGAAGCGGCCCGTGCGGCGGCGGCACCGGCCGCCGAGGTCGAGACGCTGCGCGTCAAGCTTGTGAAGATGCGGGCGATCCGGGCCACGGACTTCGCGGGGCTCGCCCAGCAGAATCAAGGGGCCGTGGGGCTCATTACGGTCGCGCTCGGCGGCGACCGCTTCGACAGCACGGGTTTCGGGATTAGCCCGGACGGCTACATGCTCACCAACTGGCACGTGGTGGCGGATTCCGCGCACGCCGAGCCGGACACGGTGTGGGTCACGATGGCCGACGAGTCGTCCAGCCGCTATGCCGACGTCGTCGCCACCTCACGTGAGCGCGACCTCGCGCTCATCAAAGTGCGAGGCTACCAGGGATCGTATTTGACCGCGATCGACTGGGCCGGGACCAAAGCCCGTCAGGGCGAGCCGGCGGCGCTCATTGGTTATCCTGCGGGGTCGGGCTTCGCGCGGGATCGGACATCGATCGTGCGGACGTCCATGACCGCCGGCATCCTGTCCCGGGTAACGGCCGATCTTGTCCAATTCGACGGCATGACGACCGGCGGGTCCTCTGGCAGCCCCGTGTTCAACGCGGATGGGGAAGTGATTTCAGTCCACCGGGCAGGTCTCAGGCAAGGACCGGGATTCGCGCTGTCCGTCCCGGTGAAATACGCCATTCCATTAATGCCGCCGGCGCTGCGCCAGCGGCTGGGCGTCTAAGGCGATCAGTTCCGTGAGAAATCGACCGTCACGACGACGGTGCTCGGCTTGGATGCTGGGCGCTCGGTGGAAATCAGTGCTACTGTCGCGACAGTTTGCCGACGCTCGATTCTGGAATCTGTAACCGCCTGCCGGACGGCTGAGAGGGCCTCGAAGCCCTGGCGTGTATCGACGACCGTCGCGGTGGCTTGCAGGGTGCCACGAGCTTGGGCTTCTGCATCCCGCCCCACCAGCGTCAGCGTACCAACCACGAGAACCGCTACGAGACCGAACCGCATTGCCTGCTCCCCTGAGTGAGTGCCCTTGATTTCGGCTTCCCACTAATGCAGGCGACGTGCCGAGCAATTGTAACGAGGTAACATATTATTGCACTGGTAGTTACGATGTCTTTGCAAGCTTTGTCCCGCCTCAAAAATCGTCAAGAATCATGACACCAGCGCTGTATTGCATTCGCTAACTCCAAGTCCTATTTTGGCTTGCGCTTTTCCAGCCTATGTTGTCAAATAATCTGACACTGCACAGGAAAGTGGCGGTTGGCATAACCCTTGCTTTGACAGGCCTCTCGAAGTATGGAGGAGCCGAATGGCACTCCAACTGACGAATAGCTCGACACCAAACACAGGAGTTTGAAATGCGCAGCATCACGAAGCTGTCCCTGGTAGTTGCCGCCCTCGTTCTGACGGGTACGGCGCTCCAGGC